>NZ_PNDP01000130.1:0-255 GCF_005886415.1 Pseudoalteromonas sp. S327
CCCATCATCTCGTAAGTATTGTGCGCGTTTACTACGGCTTCATCGGGAATGCCCGATCTATGTGCAAAGGCGTGTTCGCCCACAATCGCTGTATTTGGCGGTACCTGCATATTGCTTATTTTTGCCACTTGGCGAGAGGCGCGATAAATTTCTTCGCTTTTAATATCGGTGTGAACGTTTAAGTGGTCTTTGCGCATTTTAATGATCATCGCCACTTCTTCAAGAGAGCAGTTTCCCGCACGCTCACCAATACCA
>NZ_PNDP01000131.1:0-257 GCF_005886415.1 Pseudoalteromonas sp. S327
ACAGAAGTTCAGATTTGTAACTATAAGTTTCGTTCCACATAATGTATCCAATAATTAAAAGTCTTACCGCCATTGAGACCAAGGTCCCTACCCAAAAGGCGCGCTATCATAACACCGCCCCCCGATAAACTAAACAACACATACAAAAAAACCGCCAAAAGGAGATGATATGTTACAAAGAATGTGTGATTTTAGTGTTCAAACATCGCTCAAATACAATAATCATTGCTGATCCGAAGAAGTGATTCGGCTAACAT
>NZ_PNDP01000132.1:0-241 GCF_005886415.1 Pseudoalteromonas sp. S327
CTATTTGTACTAAATACATTTACACTAAATTGAGAAGGAATTAATTATGAGTAAGACCCTAATTATTGGCGCTAGCGGACAAATTGTTAAAATGGCACCCAAGTTGCTTTTAAACAAAGAGCAAAATGTATCTGCATTAGTGGGTGATATAAGTAAGTTAGATGATTTAGATTGTGCATTGTTAACTATTGTGGAGATAGATCTCGAAGGAGATTTGTCTGGTGGGAGACAAGATTGGGTG
>NZ_PNDP01000133.1:0-288 GCF_005886415.1 Pseudoalteromonas sp. S327
GATATGTTTAACACGTTTGATGTGGGCCTTGTTGTACTGGATAGAAATTATAAAGTGTGAGTGTGGAATAGCTTGATGTAAAACAATTATGGTCAATTACGAACTGCGTTGAAAGACAAAGACGTATTTGATTTATTTCCTTCGATTGATGAGAAAAGGTTTATGAGTAAATCAGCGTCTGTTTTTGTACTTAACAACCGCTCTTTTAGGATCTGTGAGCATCAAGCTTACATCTTTAGTTTTAAAAACTACCGCCGCATTACCGGTAACGCAGCTTACATGTACTTC
>NZ_PNDP01000134.1:0-237 GCF_005886415.1 Pseudoalteromonas sp. S327
TACCTGAAATTGGTAGTATTGCTGTAAGCGGGTTGGGTTTTCGCCGTAGCGGCCATCGGTAGGTCGGCGACACGGTTGTACGTCGGCGGTCGAATTTGGCGCAGGGCCTATAGATTTTAAGAATGTTGGCGGGTGAAAGGTCCCTGCGCCCACTTCCATATCAAGGGGTGGCATAATGACACAGCCTTGGTGCGCCCAATAATCCAGTTAAGCCCGGATCAACCCGAGAAAGGTAGT
>NZ_PNDP01000135.1:0-369 GCF_005886415.1 Pseudoalteromonas sp. S327
CGCGTATTCGGGGATTTTTTGTCCGCTTTTTAGCTAAAAAAGTAAAATTCGCATGGGCATTAATTTGTCACGTTATCTTTTTCAACTCTATTTTTTACTCAGGGTTGACACCGGTGTCAATTCGATGCGTTAATACAGTGACACCGGTTGTCAGGGTTGGTGTGAGAGGCTCCGTGGTTGCGTAGCTTTGAAGGGTTTAATCATAGTTTCTCTGTGCTGTTATTTACGTGGAGTCTGTTATTGCTACTGAGCCTTTGTCCTCTAACTAATAGATAGGAGCTAAATTATGTTCCACGCTCGAATTGAAGATGTCACCAAACGCGTTATTGAACGCAGTTAACAACCCCGGCTAGATTATTTTGCTAGTCT
>NZ_PNDP01000136.1:0-229 GCF_005886415.1 Pseudoalteromonas sp. S327
GTAGCCATGTTTAAAATCGTAATAACAACACATATATACCCAAACGCTTGTTTGGGTAAGGTAACAGCTATGAAATTTAGTAAAACTATTATTGCAGCTTCGCTTGCAGTTGTTTCGGCAGATAGTTTTGCAGCCGCGTTTCAATTATCAGAGCAAAACGCGTCAGGTTTAGGAAGTGCCTACGCAGGTGAAGCATGTATCGCAGATGTTGCGTCTGTTGTTGCTCGAA
>NZ_PNDP01000137.1:0-267 GCF_005886415.1 Pseudoalteromonas sp. S327
TGTTACGCTATTCATACTATCATGTCTTTTTACACTAAATTGTAAAGATTTGTTAGCCGATTGCGTAATAAAATTAACTAATTTCTGCCAATCGCTTATTGTTTCACCATTTACTGCGATAATCGTATCGTTAAGCTGCAAATTAGACAGTTCGGCTGCTGATTTTTTAGTAATAGCCGCATTGGTTAATGTGGCTTGCGGTCTGTTTGGTTCAATAACTTACGAAATAAGTGGCCGCTCGTATTGATGAACGCGATTAAAACCCTC
>NZ_PNDP01000138.1:0-230 GCF_005886415.1 Pseudoalteromonas sp. S327
TGGAAAATCGGCATAGTTTTCTAGGAGTACCCGCGCTCTGGTTCGTTGTGCTATGACGACAAGTTTCTTTGGCTGGAGCATCGAGTTTTGATAGAGAGCCTCATAACGCTATGAGTAAATTTGTTTTATAATGACTTAGTACCTCGTAACTCACCAAATCAATGGCATTAACAAAGTGTCGCTCATGCGCCGTTGTAACAGCACCGTCGCTGTTACTATGCGCCGTTTTT
>NZ_PNDP01000014.1:0-108401 GCF_005886415.1 Pseudoalteromonas sp. S327
TACACACACAATATAAGATTCTTTTCTTACCTTGTTAGAGCTATCACATCTAAAAAGGTTGCATTTATTTGGTGCAAAACAGTAAATAAAGTCTAATTAATAAAAACGTTTAGCTGTTTGCTTGCGATGGGTTAACTTTAGAATAATCGTAAAAGTCAGACAAACGATAAAAATAAAACCAATAAGTGAAAAAAATTAAGCTATAGACTTTAGTCTAACGTGTTGTGTTATTTTATTGATTTAAAAAGATAAATTTTTATAGGTTAGCTTGCGGGGCAAAAACGAATGATTAAATAAAAATATTTAATTAATAATAAATCACTAAACGGTGTTGTTAAGCTGCAAGAAAGTAAAAAAGAAGGAGCTTTACAGTTTACTGCGTGCAGCTTTAGCACTTGCTACGTGCTGCACACATTAAAATTGGCGTTATTAAACCAAAATGTAAATTGTATTTACTAAGGTAACACTAACCTTGAATGTTGCTAAATGTAGATACAACCCATTTAGCAAATAAATCTAGCGCGGGATTTGGCGAATTAGCTTCATGCTGTACTAAATAGTATTTATCTTTGGTGGTAAGGGGCTGTTGAAATAATTTATAAAGCCATTTTTCATCAAACCAGCTTTGGCTAATAGGCAGCGGTATAAGTGAAATGCCAATGCCCTGTTGCGCTGCACGAGCGACCCCAAACATACTATCAATTTGTATAATTTGCGTAGGCGAAAAGTCATCTATACCTGCTTTTTCAGCCCATTGGTGCCATGCCCACGGCCTTGCTTTGTGAAGGATTAATGGTACTTGGTTTAATGCTTGGCAGTGATCGTCTTTCCACTGTTTTAACAGTTTTTCGTTACACGCCGGTATATATTCAAGATTAAATAGCTCTGTAGTAAGGCCCTCAGTGGGTTTACTTGAGGATAAAACAATCGATAAATCACTGTGACGGGTTAGCTCTTTACGGGTTTTGAGCGTATCCATTTGTAAATTTATATTAGGGTGCTCAGATGTCCACTCACTTAATTTAGGCATAAGTAGTTCACTGGCAAAAAATTCAGGCAGCGTAATGGTTATATTAGTGTTTTGCTGCAATTGACTGAATTCGTTGATGGTGTTTTCAAGCGTATAGATAATAGGCGAAATGGCATCAAAAAAGTTTTTACCCGCAGCCGTTAAACTAATGGATCGGGTTTGGCGTTGAAAGAGTTCAATGCCCAGTTGTTCTTCAAGTTGTTTTATCTGATGGCTTACCGCAGAGGGCGTTAAGTACAGCTCTTTAGCTGCATGTTTAAAACTTAGGCTTTTTGCTGCAAAGCAAAAAGAGCGGAGGCCTCGAATAGGAGTTTGCATGTTTTCCAGAATTGTTTAATTAATTTAAGACGCCTTTAATAGGCAATAATCGAACCAATAATTTAATATAATAATATCAATAGTTTAATTTTAAATATAGCACTAGTTCACAAAAAAGGTGCAGACAATCCACAAATTAGTGCAAATAATCTAAGCGCTTACATTAAAAGCTATTTGTATTATAGATAATATTTACTACAACTGTATTAAAACTGAAAAAAAGTTTATGGCAGGCAAAAAAAATCCCTCTTGCGAGGGATTTTGGGTAACTCAGCGCCATTGGCACTGGGAATGAGGTCGGTACATGGTAAAGCGTTAAAAAACCATTTCTGGTACTTCACCGTCAACAAGTAATTTACCTGCTGTTTTACTAATTATTTCATCAACCGATACGCCCGGAGCGCGCTCGAGTAAATGAAATGCGCCGTCTTTAACTTCAAGTACGGCCAAATCTGTTACTATTTTTTTAACGCAATTAACGCCCGTTAGCGGTAATGTGCACGACTCTAATAATTTAGAATCACCATGCTTACTGGCATGGGTCATAGTAACAATAATATTCTTTGCCCCAGCGACTAAATCCATTGCGCCCCCCATGCCTTTTATCAGCTTTTTGGGGATCATCCACGAGGCAATGTTGCCGCTTTGGTCTACTTCAAATGCACCCAGAACGGTTAAGTCTACATGACCACCCCGTATCATGGCAAAACTATCTGCACTATTAAATATGGCTGCACCTGTGGCAGCTGTCACGGTTTCTTTACCCGCGTTTATCATATCTGCGTCTAGCTCGGCTTTTGTTGGGTAGGGACCCATACCTAAAAGCCCATTTTCTGACTGTAACATAACTTCAATACCATCAGGTACATAGTTTGCGACGAGTGTCGGAATTCCTATGCCCAAATTAACGTAAAAGCCGTCTTGTAGTTCCTGTGCAACGCGCATTGCAACTTGTTCACGTGATAATGCCATAACCTATGCTCCTGCTTAATCTCGTGTTGTTACACGTTCAATGCGTTTTTCAAAGTCGCCTTTAATAACGCGATTTACAAAAATGCCTGGGGTATGAATTTGGCTTGGCTCAAGTTCACCGGGCTCTACTATTTCTTCTACTTCGGCAACGGTAATCTTACCTGCTGTTGCGGCCATTGGGTTAAAGTTCATGGCAGTGTACCTAAATACTAAATTACCGTATCGGTCGGCTTTCCACGCTTTTACAATGGCAAACTCACCGGTGATCGACTCTTCTAAAATATAAGGGCGACCGTCAAATTCTTTTACATCTTTACCCTCTGCAACGGGCGTACCGTAACCTGTAGCGGTATAAAATGCAGGAATACCTGCACCGCCCGCACGCATTTTTTCAGCCAAGGTGCCTTGCGGGGTAAGCTCTACATCTATTTCACCGCTTAGTAATTGCTGCTCAAATAGGGCGTTTTCACCCACGTATGAGGCAATTACTTTTTTAATTTGTTTATCTTTAAGTAAAATTCCTAATCCAAAGTCATCTACACCACAGTTGTTAGAAACCACGGTTAGCTCTTTGGTGTTCATTGCCTTAATTTGTTTAATTAAGCCCTCAGGAATACCGCATAAGCCAAAGCCGCCAGCAATAACGGTATCGCCGTCTTTTAACCCTGCCATTGCAGCTTCGTAACTAGAAACCACTTTATCAAAACCGGCCATGAGACTCTCCTCATTGTGTTAACTGCCATTTGGCAAGTTAAGCTATTATTTTTGTGTGTTGCCTAATGCAATTGAAACTTTGCTTACAGGCGTTTTGCCAAGTGCTTGTGTAATTTTCCAACCAGCGCTACTTAACCTTTGTAAATCAATTCCATGCTCTATGCCAAGCCCATTGAGTAAGTAAACCACATCTTCGGTGGCAACATTTCCTGACGCCCCTTTGGCATAAGGGCAGCCGCCAAGGCCTGCAACAGCGGCATCAACCGTTGCTATACCTAAGCTTAACGCTGCGTAAATATTTGTGAGCGCTTGCCCGTAGGTATCATGAAAATGCACCGCCAGTTTTGATTTATCAATATGCTCAAGCAAAAGTGTTAAAAGCTGGGTAACTTTATTTGCAGTGCCAACACCTATGGTATCGCCAAGGCTTATTTCGTAGCAGCCTAAATCTAAAAGCTTCTGCGAAACGCTAAGTACTTTATGGGGGTCTATTTCTCCCTCATAAGGGCAACCGAGTACACAACTGACATAACCGCGTACACGTATGTTATTGGCTTTTGCAAATGCCATAACGTCGCTAAAACGCTCAATACTCTCATCAATACTGCAATTTATATTTTTTTGACAGAACGATTCGCTTGCCGCGGTAAATATGGCAAATTCTTTTATGCCAACGGCATGGGCCGCTTGGGCGCCTTTTAAGTTGGGTGTAAGCGCACTTAAATTTACATGGGGTAAATTAAGCGCTGTTATCACCTCGGCTGAATCGGCCATTTGTGGCACCCATTTAGGCGATACAAAAGCACCAGCTTCAATATTTTTTAAGCCCGCGTCACTAAGTGCATTTATTAATGAAATTTTATCAGATGCAGTGACTGATTTTTCGTTTTGTAGGCCATCACGCGCGCCTACTTCAACAATTTTAACTTCAGTTGGAAAAGCTGCCATCACGATGCCTCCTGCGCCGTGGTGTCTTCTACAATTGCTAATAAATCGCCGTGCGAAACTAATTCGCCTTCATCAAAGCAGTAGCTTTGTAAAATACCATCGTGAGGTGCATTAAGCGTGTATTCCATTTTCATGGCTTCAATAATCACTACGGCATCGCCTTTGGTAATGGTGCTGCCTACATCAACTAAATGCTTAACCACAGTGCCATTAAGTGGTGCCTCAAGGGGCAGGGCGTCGCTCTCATGGCTACTAATATAATGTTTAGTGTTTAAAGCAAGCTTAATTTGCAGCGCAGCAAACATCACGCTAATACTATTATCAAAGTGGCTAACATGGGCGGTAAATTTTTCCCCATTAATAAACACATTACATACGTTTTGGTTTACAGAGCCTGCTATATCGAACGACTTATCATTATGCGTTACAACATAACCCGTTTTAGTTTTAACGGCGCTTATAGCTAAGTCTGTAAATGGTACATCCACTTTTTGTGGTGCGTTAAGTGTAAAACCACTGAGTTGCTGCCACGGGCTTGCGCTTTGCTGAGTTGCTTTTTTAGCACCAAGCGATTCAAGGTAAGCAAAGGCTGCAATTAGTTGTGCTTTTTCAAGCGCGGCGCTATCAACACTTACCAATGCATCGCCTTGCTCGGCAATAAAGTGGGTGCTTGGCGCACCTTGAGCAAATGTAGGGTGGCTTGCTAAGTTGTGTAAAAAGCCAATATTAGTGCTAAAACCCGCTAAGTGAAATTGCTCAAGTGCTTGGCGTAAACGCGATAATGCTTGCTCTCGGTTATCATCATGTACTATAAGCTTTGCAATCATAGGGTCGTAATACGGGCTTATTTCATCGCCTTGTGCAATACCTGTATCTATTCGTACAAACTCACTGTTAAGCGGAGTATTTAACGATTCAATAGTGCCCGAGCAGGGAATGAAATCGTTACTTGGATCTTCTGCGTAAATACGCGCTTCAAAGCTGTGGCCTTGGAGTTGTATGTCTGATTGCGTTAACGGCAGTGTTTGCCCAGCGGCAATATTAATTTGCCAATTGACTAAATCTACGCCGGTTACCATTTCGGTTACAGGGTGCTCTACTTGTAGTCGCGTGTTCATTTCCATAAAGAAAAACTCATCGCCACACAGTAAAAACTCAACCGTACCTGCACCTCTGTAGTTTATTGCAAGGGCACAGCGTACTGCGGCTTCACCCATTTCTTTACGCAGTTCATCAGACAAACCCGGCGCTGGGGCTTCTTCAATTACTTTTTGATGACGACGCTGTAATGAGCAATCACGATCCCCTAAATAAACACAATTACCGTGGTTATCGGCAAAAACTTGTACTTCAACATGGCGAGGCTGGTTAACATAGCGCTCAAGCAGCACTAAGTCGTTACCAAAGCCCGCAATTGCTTCACGCTGTGCGCCCTCAAGTGCACTTATAAAGTCTTTGGCTTGCTCAACAACGCGCATGCCTTTACCGCCGCCGCCAAAGGCCGCTTTAATGAGCACGGGGTAGCCAATTTTTTCAGCCTCAGATTGTAAAAAAGCAGGATCTTGGTTTTCACCGTAATAGCCTGGCACTAATGGTACATTTGCCGCGGCCATAATTTCTTTGGCGCGGGTTTTAGAGCCCATGGCTTCTATGCTGCTTGCAAGTGGGCCAATAAACGCAATGTTGTTAGCTTCACAGGCTTTAGCAAACTCACTGTTTTCAGATAAAAAACCGTACCCAGGGTGTATACAATCGGCGCCGCTTGTTTTTGCAACCTGTAAAATTTTATCTGCTACAAGGTATGAGTCTTTACTTGGTGCAGGGCCAATGTGGTAGGCCTCATCAGCCATTTTTACATGTTGTGCGTGTTTGTCGGCGTCAGAGTAAACAGCCACCGTTGTTAGGCCCATTTGTTTTGCACTTCGCATTATACGGCATGCAATTTCACCACGGTTGGCAATGAGTATCTTTTTTAATGTGTGTGTGTTCATAATTAGTCCTACAGTTGCCAAGCGGGAGGGCGTTTATTAAAAAAGGCGCTTAGTCCTTCTTGGCCTTCGTCCGATACCCGAATATTTGCAATACGTTCGGCCGTGAGTTCAATAAGATCATCATTAATAGGCTTATTTGCTACATCGTTAATTAATGATTTAGCGGCTTTTACAGCGACTGGGCCGTTATCGATTAATGTTTGCAGCATGTTATCAAGGGCACAGTCTAAATTACCGGTCACCTGATGAACCAAACCAAGTTGTTTTGCTGTGTGGGCATCAAACACCTCGGCAGTTAAAAAGTAGCGGCGCGCAGCACGCTCACCAATGGCTTTAATTACATACGGGCTAATTACCGCAGGAATAAGCCCTAGCTTTACTTCGCTTAAACAAAACTGCGCATCGTCTTTACTTAGGGCAATATCGCAACATGCAATTAAGCCCAGAGCGCCACCAAATGCAGCGCCTTGTACAGCACATATAGTAGGATGAGGAGAGGCGGCTAGTACCTGCATTAATTTAGCGAGCTGCATAGAGTCGGCAAGGTTATCGGCGTAGTTGTTATCAGCCATTGATTTCATCCAGGCTAAATCGGCACCGGCAGAAAAGTGCTTGCCTTCAGTTTTTAAAACCAAAGCGCGAATATCGAGTGTATTTGCATGCTCTATGCACTGAATTAGCTCGTGTATCACTTCACTATTAAATGCGTTACGTTTTTCAACTCGGCTTAAAACAAGTACAGCCACATTAGATTTTGTTATTTGTAGTGTTACTGACATTTTTGCGCTCCGGTTACATTCTAAATACGCCAAACTTAGAGTCTTGCTGTGGTGCATTTTTAGCTGCACTTAAGGCAAGGCCTAATACGTTACGGGTATCGGCAGGGTCAATAATGCCGTCGTCCCACAAGCGGGCGCTTGCGTAATACGGATGACCTTGCTCTTCGTACTGATCAATTATTGGCTTTTTAAAATCGCTAACTTCTTGCTCGCTCATGCTATGGCCTTTACGTGCTAAGCCATCTTGCTTAACTTGAGCCATTACACCGGCGGCTTGCTCGCCGCCCATTACCGAAATACGGGCATTGGGCCACATCCACATCATGGTAGGTTCAAATGCGCGGCCACACATACCATAGTTACCCGCGCCGTAAGAGCCACCAATTAGCACCGTAAATTTAGGTACATCGGCACACGAAACTGCCATCACCATTTTAGCGCCGTGCTTTGCTATGCCCTCCGCTTCGTATTTTTTACCTACCATAAAGCCGGTTATATTTTGCAAAAACACTAAAGGAATATTGCGCTGTGCACATAGTTGAATAAAGTGCGCGCCTTTTTGCGCCGACTCACTAAATAAAATGCCGTTATTAGCTACTATGCCTACAGGGTTACCGTAAATGCTGGCAAAACCTGTGACCAGCGTTTCACCAAAGTAGCGTTTAAATTCATCAAACGATGAATCATCAACCGTACGGGCAATAACTTCACGCACATCAAACGGCTTTTTAAGGTCGGTGCCTACAATGCCGTAAAGCTCGTTTATATCGTAACGTGGCGGTTTTACATCCTCTAAAAGAGGGGCTGTAGGGCGCGTGTAATTAATACGCTCAATACATTGGCGGGCAATAGACAGCGCATGCTCGTCATTTTCTGCAAAGTGGTCAGCCACACCCGATGTTTTACAATGTACATCGGCGCCGCCTAATTCTTCGGCGCTGACTACTTCACCGGTCGCTGCTTTTACAAGTGGCGGGCCTGCTAAAAATATAGTGCCTTGCTCTTTTACTATTATGCTTTCATCGGCCATAGCGGGTACGTATGCGCCGCCTGCGGTACATAACCCCATTACCACAGCAATTTGAGGAATACCTTTACCCGACATACGGGCTTGGTTATAAAAAATACGCCCAAAATGTAATTTATCAGGGAATACATCGTCTTGCTCGGGCAGGTTGGCACCGCCCGAATCAACCAAATAAATACACGGTAAGTGACAGCGCTCGGCTATATCTTGCGCGCGTAAATGCTTTTTAACGGTAAGCGGAAAGTACGTACCGCCTTTTACCGTGGCATCGTTTGCAATGATCATGCATTCAATGCCTTTAACACGGCCAATACCAGCAACTACACCCGCACAGGCAATTTCTTGTTCGTACACACCAAAGGCTGCAAATTGCGAAATTTCTAAAAACGGTGAGCCTTCATCTAATAAAGTGCTAATACGGTCGCGTACAAATAACTTACCTCGGCCTTCGTGGCGCTCTTTTAACGCAGCGCCGCCGCCTAAGCTTATGGTGGCTACTTTACTATGTAAATCATCAACCAAAGCTGCCATGTTTTTGTGATTTTGCACAAAAGTAGGATCGTGAGGATTAACGCTCGATTTTAATATCGTCATAATTTAATCCTTAACGGCTTTCGGTAAAGAGTTCGCGGCCAATAAGCATGCGGCGTATTTCTGATGTACCAGCACCAATTTCGTATAGTTTGGCATCACGCAGTAAGCGCCCTGTGGCGTATTCGTTTATGTAGCCGTTACCCCCTAAAATTTGAATGGCATCGAGCGCCATTTTAGTGGCAAGCTCAGCTGCATATAAAATGGCGCCGGCGGCATCTTTACGGGTGGTTTCGCCGCGGTCACACGCTTTTGCAACGGTATAAACGTATGAGCGCGCTGCGTTCATTTGTGTATACATGTCGGCTACTTTGCCTTGAATTAACTGAAATTGGCCAATAGGGGTGTCGAACTGTTTACGTTCATGAATGTACGGTACAACAATATCCATACAGGCTTGCATTATGCCAAGGGGGCCTGCAGCAAGTACTACACGTTCGTAATCTAGGCCGCTCATTAGTACCTTAACGCCTTCGTTTAGGTTACCTAAAATGTTCTCTTCGGGTACTTCGCAGTTTTCAAACACCAGTTCACACGTGTTTGAGCCACGCATACCAAGCTTGTCTAGCTTTTGCGCGGTAGAAAAACCAGGGAAGTCTTTTTCAACAATAAATGCGCTAATGCCTTTAGCGCCGGCTTCTAAATCTGTTTTTGCATAAATAACAAATGTGTGTGCATCGGGGCCGTTGGTGATCCACATTTTATTGCCATTTAAAATGTACTTATCGCCTTTTTTTTCAGCTTTAAGTTTCATTGATACCACGTCAGAGCCTGCATTTGGTTCGCTCATGGCAAGGGCACCAATGTGTTCGCCGCTAATAAGCTTTGGTAAGTATTTTTCTTTTTGTGCTTGATTACCGTTACGGTTAATTTGATTTACACACAAGTTTGAATGCGCACCATAGCTTAATCCAATTGATGCACTCGCACGGCTAATTTCTTCCATGGCTATTACATGCTCTAAGTAACCTAAGCCTGCACCGCCAAAGTCTTCAGAAACGGTCATGCCTAGTACACCCATTTCGCCCATTTGCGGCCAAAGCTGATTAGGAAACGCGTTGTCCATATCGGTTTGTTCAGCCAGTGGTGCAATCTCTTGGCTTGCAAAGCTATTTACGTGGTCGCGGATCATATCGGCGGTTTCGCCAAGGCCAAAGTTCATCTCTTTATAAAGTGAAATAGTGCTCATGATTCATTCCTGTGTGTGTTGTCAGTGTGTTTTTATTATTAAAATAGGCTACTCGTCTATTTTATTGAGTGTGTCTCTGCAGCGGCGCTCCGCTGTCACTAGTTCCATAAGCACAACTTTTATGTCGTCCATTTGCTGAGAAAGGTCGGCTTTTTTCTCTGCTATTAAATCGAGCATAGTCACCAGCTGTTTAGCGCTAGATTTATCAGCGTCGTACAGTTCAAACAAACGGCCTGTTTCAGCCAATGTAAAGCCTAAGCGTTTGCCACGCAGTATTAGTTTTAAGCGAACTTTGTCGCGTTTTGAATAAATACGGGTTTGGCCATTGCGCTCTGGGCTTACTAAACCTTGGTCTTCGTAAAAACGAATAGAGCGGGTGGTAATATCAAACTCTTTAGCTAAATCGCTAATACTAAAGGTTTGATCGTTAATGCTTGGCGCTTTTGCAGAACTTGCAAAGTTTGTTTGGTTATTTGGTTTCATAGTTGTGTTTACCTCATTCGAATAACTCCAATATAAGTGAAGTTTACGTAAAGGTAAAGCTTGGTGTGGTATGAAACTATTTATAAAGGAGTGTTGATGTGAAATGTTAAATTATATTATTAATATTCAATAGTTTATTTTTATTAATTGTTCACTTCGCCGTTACTGGAAAATAATGCTTACACTTTTAAAACTAAAAATTAAACGCTTTTTAGTTGACGTTAGCGTAAACGTTAGTATTGTGTAAGGGTGTTAAACAACAAATGAATACTAAATTAATAGAGCAAATATTCTAACAACTATTTGCATATAAATACAACGGAGTTAATTATGACTTTAGAATCAGTGGTAATTGTAGCAGCAAAGCGTACGCCAATGGGCGGGTTTATGGGCGCATTGACCGATGCACAATCTACCGAGCTTGGCGCAACCGCCATTGCAAGTGCGCTTGCACAAACTGGTTTAGCAAATGATGCAATAGATGAAGTAATTATGGGCTGTGTATTGCCGGCGGGCCTTGGCCAAGCGCCAGCACGCCAAGCAATGTTAAAAGCAGGCCTTGCTCTGGGCACGGGTGCTACCACCATTAATAAAGTATGTGGCTCTGGTTTAAAAGCCGCCATGCTCGCTAACGACTTAATTAAAGCGGGCTCAATTAGCAGTGCAATTGCTGGTGGCATGGAAAGCATGAGTAACGCACCGTATTTTATACCTAAAGCACGTGGCGGTATGCGTATGGGCCACGGCGAAATTAAAGATCATATGATGAGCGATGGCCTAGAAGATGCTTACGATAACAAAGCAATGGGCTGTTTTGCACAAGATACTGCCGATGAGTACGGCATTGGCCGTGAGCAAATGGATGAGTTTGCACTTAGCTCTTTAAGTAAAGCTAATGCGGCAATTGAAAACGGCAGCTTTGAAAACGAAATTGCGCCGCACACCATAAAAACTCGCAAAGGCGATGTAACCGTATCGGTTGATGAGCAACCCGGTAATGCCCGCCCAGAAAAAATACCAAGCCTGCGTGCTGCCTTTAAAAAAGACGGCACCATCACTGCGGCTAATTCATCGTCAATTTCTGATGGTGGCGCAGCGCTTATATTAATGAGCGAATCAAAAGCTAAAGAGCAAGGCTTAACACCGCTTTGTAAAATTGTAGCGCACAGCACGCACTCTCAAAAACCAAGCGAATTTACTGTAGCACCTGTGGGCGCTATGAACAGTGTGCTTGAAAAAGCAGGCTGGACAACTGCTGATGTTGACCTGTGGGAAATTAACGAAGCCTTTGCCATGGTTACCATGCTTGCTATTAACGAATTAACACTTGATGAGAGCAAAGTAAACGTAAACGGTGGGGCGTGTGCACTTGGCCACCCAATTGGTGCCAGCGGCGCGAGAATTTTAGTCACGCTTATTCACGCACTTAAAAACCGTGGCCTTAAAAAAGGAATTGCGTCTTTATGTATTGGTGGCGGCGAAGCTGTAGCAATGGCTGTAGAGGCTTACTAACAAAAAAGTTAATTAACTAACAGCAACTAAAATGCACCGTACTCATACTAATAACAAAACGGTGCCATTTTTTAAAAGAACACACTAACAACAGGATTTACCTATGCACCAAGTTCCACTACTTATAAATGGCGAATTTGTTCAGTCGGCTTCAAACGAGCTTATTGATGTAATTAACCCAGCAAACCAAGAAGTACTTGCGCAAGTTCCATGTACTACCGACTCAGAAATGGATGCAGCTATTGCCTCGGCCTCAGAAACATTTAAAACATGGAAAGATGTGCCCATTACCGAGCGTGCCCGCATTATGATGAAATACGCGGCGCTGTTAAAAGAGCACCACGATGAGCTTGCGACCATTATTTGCCACGAACTAGGTAAAACGTTTGAAGATGCAAAAGGCGATGTATGGCGCGGTATTGAAGTAGTAGAACAAGCAGCTAACGCACCATCACTAATGATGGGCGAAACAATGGAAAATGTTGCCCGTAAAATCGATACCTATTCTTACATGCAGCCCCTTGGCGTATGTGCAGGCATTACGCCGTTTAACTTTCCGGCGATGATCCCACTTTGGATGTTTCCGCTAGCTATTGTATGTGGTAACACCTTTATTTTAAAACCCTCTGAGCAAGACCCACTCACACCAATGCGTTTAGCTGAGCTATTTATTGAAGCCGGCGCACCAAAAGGCGTATTACAAGTGGTTCATGGTACAAAACCGCAAGTAGACCGCTTATTAGAAGACAAAGCCGTACGTGCAATTTCGTTTGTGGGCTCGTGTGGTGTAGGTGCATACATTTATTCTAAAGGCACACAAAACCTTAAGCGCGTACAAGCGTGTGTGGGTGCTAAAAATCACATGGTTATTATGCCAGATGCGAGTAAATCACACGTGGTAAATAACCTAGTTGGCGCATCGGTTGGTGCAGCAGGCCAGCGTTGTATGGGTATTTCGGTGGCTGTGTTTGTAGGGCAAGCAAGTGAGTGGGTAGATGAAATAAAAGCTGGCTTTGAAAACGTACGCCCAGGCGTGTGGGATGACAAAAACGCAGCCTACGGCCCACAAACATCAAAAGCAGCAAAAGAGCGTATTTTATCGCTTATAGCAAGCGGTAAGGAGCAAGGCGCCACCTGTTTAATTGATGGTTCAAACTACACAGTAGAGGGCTTTGAACAAGGTAACTGGGTTGGCCCAACATTATTTACCGACGTTACAAAAGAAATGGACTTATACAAAGAAGAAATCTTTGGCCCTGTGCTTGCCTGTATGTTTGTAGATACGCTTGATGAGGCAATTGCCCTTATTAACGAAAGCCCGTACGGCAACGGTACCTCGTTATTTACCTCAAGTGGCGCTGCGGCTCGTAAATTTCAAAATGAAATTGAAGTAGGCCAAGTGGGTATTAATGTGCCTATTCCGGTGCCGCTGCCGTTTTTCTCGTTTACGGGCTGGAAAGGCTCGTTTTACGGCGATACACACACTTATGGTAAGCAAGGTATACGTTTTTACACAGAAACTAAAACCATTACCTCACGTTGGTTTGAAGACGACATCGCTTCAGGTCCAAACATGAGCATTAATTTAAAATAAACACACTCAAAAATAATAATAAAGAAGGGCGCAAAGGCTAAACCCGCTGACAAGCAACTAGAACACACACATCAGCCTTTGCCGCTCTTCACTCATTTACCCTAATGGGACACACTAACAACACAATTAAAGAGGTCTACCATGGACTTTAACTTATCAGAAGATCAACAAGCCTTTGCAGAAACTGCACGCCAATTTGCAGAATCAGAACTTGCTCCACATGCAGCAAAGTGGGATCGCGAGCATATTTTTCCTAAAGATACGATTAAAGCGGCGGGCGAGCTTGGCTTTTGCGGTTTATACACGCCAGAGGAAGCCGGCGGCCTTGGTTTATCACGTTTAGATTCAAGCATTATATTTGAGCAGCTTGCGATGGGCTGTACAGCTACAACGGCCATGCTAACTATTCATAATATGGCTACGTGGATGGTAGCTAGTTTTGGTACAGATGCAGTTAAAGACACATACGTAGAACAATTAGTAATGGGCGAGCTACTTGCCTCTTATTGTTTAACTGAGCCTGGCTCAGGCTCAGATGCGGCATCACTAAAAACAAAAGCCGTACTTGAGGGTGATGAGTACGTTATTAACGGCTCAAAAATGTTTATATCGGGTGCGGGCGAAACCGAAGTATTAGTAGTAATGGCACGTACCGGTGGCGAAGGCGCTGCGGGTATTTCGGCATTTGTAGTCCCTGCCGACGCACAAGGCGTTGAGTACGGTAAAGCAGAAGAAAAAATGGGTTGGAACGCACAACCAACACGCTTAATTAGTTTTGAAGATGTGCGTATTCCGGCGCATAACTTATTAGGTAAAGAGGGCGAAGGCTTTAAATTTGCCATGCAAGGCCTAGATGGCGGGCGTATTAATATTGCCACGTGCTCAATTGGTACAGCACAAGCTGCGCTAAACACGGCAAAAGAGTACTTAAAAGAGCGTACTCAATTTGGTAAGCCTTTGGCTGCTTTTCAGGCGTTGCAATTTAAAATTGCAGATATGAACACTGAGCTTGTAGCTGCACGCCAAATGGTAAGGCTTGCGGCATTTAAACTTGATACCGGCGATAGTGAAAAAACCACCTATTGCGCCATGGCTAAACGCTTTGCCACCGACGTTGGCTTTACTGTGTGTAACGAGGCACTGCAAGTACATGGTGGTTACGGTTACATAAAAGAATACCCGCTTGAGCGCCATGTACGTGATGTACGCGTTCATCAAATTTTAGAAGGTACTAACGAAATTATGCGTGTAATTATAGCGCGCCGTATTTTAGCCGAGTCTGCAAGCGACGTTTTATAAGGAGCAAGTTATGTCACAATCTAACCCGAGTATTGAACTGACTACCGAAGGCCATGTTGCTATTTTAACTATGTCTAACCCACCAGCTAATACCTGGACAAAAGACACCTTAATAGATTTAAAAAACAAAGTTAACGAGCTTAATAACAATAAAAATATTTATGCCTTAGTGCTTACTGGCGAAGGCGAGAAGTTTTTTAGCGCCGGGGCCGATTTAAACGTATTTGCTAGTGGCGATAAAGGCGTTGCCGCTGATATGTCGCGTGTATTTGGTGAAGCCTTTGAAGCACTGACTAATTTTACAGGGGTGTCGGTTGCGGCCATCAACGGTTATGCCATGGGCGGCGGGCTAGAAGTAGCGCTTGCGTGTGATATACGCATAGCAGAAGAGCAAGCACAAATGGCGCTACCTGAAGCAAAAGTGGGTTTGTTACCGTGCGCGGGTGGCACGCAAAATTTAGCATGGCTTGTAGGTGAAGGCTGGGCAAAACGCATGATTTTATGTGGCGAGCGCTTAAAAGCCGATAAAGCCCTGCAAATTGGCTTAGTAGAGGAAGTAGTCCCACAAGGGGAAAGCTTTGCAGCGGCGTTAAAACTTGCCAACCAAGTAAGCGAACAAAGCCCAAGCTCGGTAGCTGCATGTAAAACACTAATTCAAAAAGGGCGACATCAACCTATGGCAAGTGTATTACCACTTGAGCGTGAATTGTTTGTAGGGCTGTTTGATACACAAGATCAACAAGAGGGCGTTAATGCCTTTTTAGAAAAACGCCGCGCTAATTGGGTAAATGGCTAATGAGTAATTTAACGTTATTAAATAATGCCGATGACCCCGTGCTATTTGAAACGGCAAGTGCAGCAAACGGCAGCTTAATTGGGGTTATTACACTCAACGTACCTAAAGCATTAAACGCCCTTAATTTTGACATGATCAAATTACTTGAGCCGCAGCTGCGCGCTTGGCAAAGCGATGATGCAATTGCAATGGTATTGTTAAAAGGCGCAGGGGATAAAGCATTTTGCGCCGGTGGCGATGTAGTGAGTCTTCATCATGCAATGGCGCAAGGTAAACCAACAAGCTTAGTGGAAGACTTTTTTACCCTAGAGTACCGGCTTGACTACCTTATTCATTGCTACGAAAAACCACTTTTAGTATGGGGTAATGGCATTGTTATGGGCGGTGGTTTAGGCCTAATGGCCGGTGCTAGCCACCGCGTAGTAACCGAAACATCGCGCATTGCTATGCCAGAGCAAACCATAGGCTTATACCCAGATGTAGGCGGTAGTTACTTTTTGCATAAAATGCCACAAGGTGTGGGGCTATTTTTAGGGTTAACATCGGCCTCTATTAATTGTGAAGATGCACGCTTTGTATCGCTTGCCGATCACTTTATCGACAGCACTATATATGATGCCATGCTAGCGCAAATTTTAGCGGCTAAGTGGGGCAAAACCGCAAGTTTAAATCATGAGCGTTTGACTAAATTATTAACCGATTTAGATAACCAATCTGAACGTATGCCCAAAGGCAATATTAAAGCTAACTTAGCAACCATTCAAAAATTAGCTGAATTTAATACGCTACAAGAACAAGTTGATTATATTTTAGGCCTAGCTACTGACGATAAATGGCTGCAACGCGCCCAAAAATCACTTAAGCATGGTTGCCCACTAAGTTGCGCGCTAGTAAGTGAGCAGCTAAAAGCCAGTAAAGGCAAAAGCTTACTAGCGTGTTTTAAAATGGAGCTGGGTATGTCGGTACGCGCTGGCGAAGTAGGTGAATTTCAAGAAGGCGTAAGAGCACTATTAATAGATAAAGACGGCGCGCCTAATTGGAAATACAAAACACTGAATGATGTACCACAAGCCATAATAGAGAGCTTTTTTGCTAACCGTTTTGGCGAAAATCACCCACTCAATGGCTTAGACACCCCAACACACACATAAAGGAAAGACGATGACTAAACTCAATATTGGTTTTATCGGCTTAGGTAATATGGGCGGCCCAATGGCGGCTAACTTAATTAAAGCCGGCCATAATGTTACAGCATTTGATTTAAACCAGTCGGTCTTAAATGAACTTGCAAGTAAAGGCGCACACGCAGCTGATAATGCAAATGCATGTGCAACCAATGCCGATATACTTATTAGTATGTTACCTGCGGGCAAACATGTTAAATCACTTTATTTAGGCAATAACGACGATAGCGGCTTAATTAATGTGCTTAGCAACAACACCTTAGTGATAGATTGCTCAACAATAGATGCAGAGTCGGCCCGTGTGGTTGGCAGCGCACTTGGCGAGCAGGGTATTAGCTTTGTAGATGCACCGGTATCGGGCGGTGTTGCTGGAGCAACCGCAGGCACGCTTACGTTTATTGTTGGTGGTAGTAAAGCCGCGTTTAATACCGCACAACCTGTGCTTAATGATATGGGTAAAAACATATTCCATGCAGGCGATATTGGCGCAGGACAAGTTGCAAAAATATGTAACAACATGCTGTTAAGTATTTTAATGGCAGGTACGAGCGAAGCCCTGCAAATGGGTATTAATAATGGGCTAGATGCAAAAGTACTTAGCGACATTATGACTGCAAGCTCTGGCCGTAACTGGACCCTTGAACTTTACAACCCATGCCCAGGCGTAATGGATACAGCCCCTGCAAGTAACGATTACAAACCGGGCTTTATGGTCGATTTAATGGCTAAAGATTTAGGGCTTGCTATGGAAGCCGCGCAGCAAAGTAATTCTGCAACCCCAATGGGTTCAATGGCTAAAAATTTATACACTATGCTACAGCACCAAGGTGCTGGCAGTGATGATTTTAGCGCCATTTTTAAACTTTTTTCTAAGTAGGAGCAAGGCGTGGAAATTAAAAATAACACGGTAGTAATAACCGGTGGCGCACAAGGCTTAGGCTTTGCAATGGCGCAAAAATTTGCCCTTATGGGCGCTAACATCGCACTTATAGATATGGCGCAAGAGTTATTAAACACAGCGTGCGAGAAACTAACACAGCTGGAAGGTGTATCTGGCACTATTAAAGGCTACGCCGCAAACGTAACTGTTGAGAGCGAAGTGGAAAACGTATTTAATACCATTAAAAGCGATTTTGGCCACATTGGCGTGCTTATAAACAACGCCGGTATTTTACGCGACGGCATGTTTATAAAAGCTAAAGACGGCAAAGTGGTTAAAAAAATGTCACTTGAGCAATTTCAATCAGTGATTGATGTAAACCTGACAGGCGTATTTTTAGCAGGGCGCGAAGCTGCAAGCCACATGATTGAATCAGGCATAGGCGGCGTAATAGTGAATATGTCGAGCGTAGCGCGCGCGGGTAATATTGGGCAAACAAACTACGCAGCTTCAAAAGCAGGCGTAGTGGCACTTACCACCACATGGGCTAAAGAGCTTGGCCGCTTTGGTATACGCGTAGGCGCTATTGCACCAGGTGTAATAAGTACCGCCATGACCGACGCCATGAAACCTGAAGCCAAACAGCGCATGCTTGCAGTAACACCCGTAGGGCGTTTAGGCGAAAGCAACGAAATTGCCCATACCGCACAGTACATAATCGAAAACGACTTTTTCACCGGTCGCGTGGTTGAAATAGACGGCGGCATTCGTTTGTAAATTAAGTTTTTTACGCTTGAATTTAAAAAGCATGGCGCTTGTGGGCTGTGCTTTTTTGTTTTAAATCGGGGAGATTGATAATCTTGAAAAAGGGCTCATAACCCCGTTGGCACTTTGTTGTACTACATGAGTAGGATACCCGCTGTATTAAAACGTTGATCATTTTAGCGCTCTAAATAACTCATTAACTGCGTTAAAAACTTCTCATGTAGATAAACTATATAACTAAGTTTTTGCCTTGTTACTGAGCAATTTATCTACCGCTATAATTGCTCACTAATTCAATACAGCGGGTATTATTTGTGTTGTACGCACATCGTTGTGACCTAGTTGTGTTTGTACTGAGCGTATATCGGCGCCATTTTGCAGTAGATGAGTAGCAAAAGAGTGCCTCAATGTATGAGGTGTTATTATTTTGTTAACCCTGATTTTTGACGGCTTTTTTAACCACTTTTCGAATACAAGAGTGATGAAAATGATGTCGCCTTATTTCACCACTTTGAGAGTCTGAACTTAATATATGAGAAGGAAATAAATACTGCCATGCTAGTGTTTTTGCGGCTGAAGGATATTTTTTTGTTAAGGCATATGGCATCCACGCGCCGGCATATTTAGTGTTATTTAAATCAAGCTTTAGGAAGTCATCAACGTTCAAAGTTTGAGTTTTCAGCATAGGGAACAGCTCTGCAGCGAGCGTTACAATACGATGTTTATTTCCTTTGCCATTCCATACTTGAATACATTTATAATCAAAATCAATATCTTGCACCCTTAATTGCACCGCTTCAATTACTCAAACCACTTCCATACATAAGGGCTGCGATTAAATAATAGCGCTTATTTAATCGCAGCCATCAACATTTTAACTTCCTCTGGGGTTATCACGACAGGGAGCTTTGCTTGTTTTTTACTACGGGCAAAGTTTGAATTTAATGAAAGTTCTTTTTTTATTATATGTTTGTATAAAAATGACAATGAATTGAGTCAGTGGCTTGCGTACGTGGTGCAACGTTTTGCTTTAACACTAAATGCTCTAAGTAGCGCTCGACTTCATTGTCTTCCATTGAGGCGGGGTGGTGTTTATTATGAAAATGGATATAAGATGCAATCCATCTTAGGTACGTATCTACGGTGCGAAATGAATACTGACGTACCAGCATATAATCGGCTATATAATTTAAAAATGGAGAACGTGTTTTCATATTATCACCAATAATAGTACTGTATTTACATACAGTGTAGTTGTGCTACTCCAATATTCAAGAAAATAAGCGACGAGCGCATTTTGTCTTTTATTGAGAGTTTGAGTGCTAGTAAAAAATTATATATAGCAATGTGTTAAGTTATTTGGTAAAAATGATTTATAAAATACATGAGCGTATCGTTGGCATAAATATGCGCGATGAGCGCACTATTAAATTGTTATGTGCAAGGAGAAAATTTTGGATTCTATGGATGGAATTGATCTTCAAGATTCTTTCGTATTGGGATGGGAAGTTTCAGAAAATCAGTTTTCCATACAACTTGAAGCAAGTATTTGGCCTTCATCAGTTCATTATGTTGAACCCAAACCAAATGAATACACTTGTTACAAGAAAGCCGTTTTAACCTTTTCTAACTTTTCATCAATATCTTGTGTTAATGGGCAATCGGCAATCGAACCGACAACCGACATTGACGGTTCGATTGACTATGGCTACATAGATAGCTTCATTAAAACAGAGTCAGGTTTTTTCATCTCGGCATGCTTTGGTAATGTCAGTATTAGTAATGGCAAGGTTGTTTTGAATGTTTACACATAACAAAAAAATTATGTCACTCACTTCGTTTGCTGGGACGCTACACGTGGGCTGCTTCGCATTATAGCCCACATGTCTGCGCCCCTTATTTAAAAGCTAGTTGCTAAAAGGAATGAATATGGACATTGAATCTGCCGACATTGCGTCTTGGAATATTGCAGATAAAAAAGTTAATGGAACGGTTGGGTTAATTCGATACCGTCCTGACCTTCACTTTTTATTAGGTCATACTAATTACCCTAAAAAGCTCACAATTTTTTGGGATTTTGAACAGTCTAATTCGAGTGGTTTACCATCCGACGCTCAGATTGAAGAAATGCGGCAATTTGAAGACGCAATAGTACCAGTTCTTGATGACGATAGACTCGCCATATTTGTTTTTACTTACACTTTTAATGGTACTAGAGAGTGGCATTTTTATACTAATGATATCAGCTCAGTAGGTGAAAGAATTAACTCGGCTTTGTCCAAGTTTGCGAAACTTCCTATAGAAATGCAGGTAGAAACTGATGAAAGATGGTCAAAATTAAGAGAAGTTTATGAGCTATGTAGTTGATATCGCAACTAACACTTTACATAAACCGGATTTTGGCAAGAGCGGCCAAAACCGCTTATGTAAAGTGTTAGCAATTTAATTTAGCATGTGCAAATTTTTTTAACCCCTTTTGGTGTGTTCGGACGTTATTAAAAAATAATAATAAAATTTCAGGAAGAATATGAATAATAAAATACTAAAATCCCTCGCCATTGGCTCATTAGTTTTATGTAATTCAGTTGCTGCGGCAGATTGTCGTGATGTGTCAGAAATTATTGCTAAGCAGCTTGAAGATAACTACGTAATTCAAAATACGGCAACAAAGCTATCTAAGTTAATGCGCTCCAAGCTATTTCTCTCTGATTGCAGTCGCCTAGAATCAGCTGAAGATATAGCTGATTTTATGACTTTAGAATTAAACAAAATTGCTAATGATAAACACCTCTCTGTCGTTTATGACCCACAATGGGTAAATGAACTGAAAACATACCGTTCATCAGCACAAACTAAAGCGTTTTCGGATAGTCGAGCCATGGAGACTCCGACAGATAACTATGGTTTTAAAAAAGTTGAAATGCTTGATGGAAACATTGGTTACCTCGATATAAGAATGTTCTCTGACAGTCATTTAGGTGGTGAGACGCTTGAAAATGGGATGAAATTTTTACAGTATGCCGATGGTATCATTATTGATTTAAGGAACAATTTTGGTGGTAGCCCATTTATGGTAACTTCCTTAGCGAGTTACTTTTTTGACTTAGATACCGTCCACTTATCAACCTTTGAACAACGTGAAAACGGTGTGTTAACTCAAACGCAAGATTGGACGTCTCCATATGTTCCGGGTCCTAGGTTTAAAGATACTCCACTTTATATTCTCACCAGCAGAAATTCTGCATCCGCTGCAGAAGCCTTTAGCTATGCTATGCAAAGTTTGACTAGAGCAACCATTGTTGGAGAGGTAACTGCTGGTGCCGCTCATGGTAGAAGTGTAGAAATAGTCAATAACGATTATATTCTCACTTTACCATCTACACGACCTGTTGACCCTCGAACAAAAGATAATTGGGAAAGAAAAGGTGTAAAACCAAATATAGAAACGAACAGCGACAATGCACTTAATGTAGCTTATGCTGAGGTGCTTAATTCCTTAATCAAAAGTAATAGTAGCAACCTTAGTTTGCATCAATGGGTCTATCCATTGGTTAAAGCAAAATCCAGCCCGTACCAGCCAAGTCAGAGTGATTTCAATCAAATTATAGGTACGTATGGTAAGCGCAAAGTTTTTCAAGAAAATGGCAAACTTTTTTATCAATATTTAGATGATCCAGCTTTTGAAATAGAGCTACTTGATAAAGAAACTATTATTTTTAAAGCGTTTACTGAAGCACGGTTGCAAGCTATATATAAAGATAAAGAAGCCGTAGCATTGAAAATGCTCTCTTTTGGCGAGGATGCAAAAGAGTTTCAGAGAACGATGTAAAAATTGCTAAAAAGTTGCTTAAATGGACAAAAACAGCTGGCTTTTGCTCGTTCCTCGCTAATTTTAGCCAGCTATTTTATTGCCGCTTAGCAAAGCGTTAGGTGCTTCTGGAAAATCAATGGCTAAATCAGAAATAACACAGTTCTTAAAAGAGATCCGCACTAAATTTCCAAATGTTGGTCCTCTTATGGAAAAACATGAGAGTTGGGCACTCACATTTCTAATGGAAGAGTTCGCAAATTTGACAACTATTTTGTTAAACCAAGGCGATTTAGAAGAAGCACTAGAACAGTTGCAGTACATGAGCGAGAAACTAGATACTGCAACCAAGGCGGAATTCGAGTACATAGATGTATATTATACAGAGCACTTATTCTGGAAAGGAACCAAAGAAGGTATTGAACGTGGCTGGCCTCTCGTGCCAGATAATCTCAAAAAATTGTACTTGGACTTTCATGGTAAACCACCTAGGGTTGTGGTTTAAAAATGCACGCACCTAGGAATTATTAACGAGACACCCATATTAAATTTTGCACTTCACGCAATTAGATAGTAGCTTTTATTTAGTATAAAAAACAAGTCTAGAGCTCGTTGAGCTAACAGGGCTAATAATGCGAGAGGATAAACGCGGGCACATTGATAATATAACCCTTCCTTTGCTAGTAAGCCTTAATATATCACCAGAAAACTGGTTCAAGCTTGCAACCCAATTTACACGCGTATTTCATGGTGCATTAGGCAGACCCGCTTCTCAAGCACGTTACTGTGAAAATTTGAAGCGCAAACGGCGTTCAAATATTAGCAACTGCGAAAAGCTACTCGCATAAATCAGAAACCACTAAGTAAAAGTTAAAACTGCAATCCTGCAGTTATTTTCATGTATGAAATTTAGATCTAAGAATGCTAATGACTTATTTATTAGATGAAATGAAAAGTGACCCAGAAATAAAAGATAAATTCTTAATCTGATTGGTAAATTTGTTGGTACATTTTATTTGTAAATAAAAGTGGGTGTCAAGTTTGGTTTCTATTAAGCGTTATTACTTAGTTGGTCAGCTTTAAAGGTTATATACTTGAAATATAAATTCGAGAGAAAGGAAGAGTCTTTATTATTTAGCCAAAGTGAGCTTTATTTATAACCATTATCAGCAAAATTAAGTCACTAATGTAAATTATTCCATAATTAACAACGTTAAAAAACAATAACTTATTTGACAGAGTAGCTATCTCGTTTATTCTTTTAACATTTAGTAATAAGTTTTTTTATTATCACAGCTACAGATGTCGTGAAGTGATTTTAGTAAGTGCTTTAAGGAATAATTTATTCACATGTCTTCTACACCAGAAAATATAATTGGCCAGCAAGAAATGCTGGCGGTGCGCCAACGCAGGCGCTATACACTTTGCCATGTTTTGACCTTTTTAGGTGTGCTTTTTCTTGCTGCATTTGGAGGTTTGAGCTTAGTTAGTGGTTCGCATGTATTAGGTACCATATTATTAATTAATGCACTTGTGGGGTTAATCAATCTTTATCTTTTAAAGCGAAGTGGTAATGTTGAGCGAGCGGCAAAAATTCTTAGCGGTATTTTGTTTGTTTTATCGATGAGCTTATTAATCACTGGCGGTGAGAACAATACCGGAATGCTGTGGATTTATCCTATTGTTGCTATAAATCTTTTTATAAACCGCTTTTGGCCTGCTGTTTTTGTATTTAGTATTTTTAGTATTGCAAGTGCTTTGCTTTTATTTACGCCATTAAGTGCTTTATTAATGACTAGTTACTCACTCACCGAATCCGTTCGCTTCATGCTTACAATGCTGGCTTTAAATTCTATTTGTTTAGCTGCTTTACGTTCAGAAGAGCAAGCCTACGAAACTATTATGCAACTGCATGCAGATGATATTCGCCAAATGGCTTATTACGATAAGCTTACGGGGTTACCTAATCGATGGAGCTTTAAAACTAACCTTGAGCGTATGCTAAACCGTGCTGAGCGAGATAAACAGCGCATTGGTTTGCTTTATATAGATTTGGATAACTTTAAGCAGGTTAATGATCAGCATGGCCATGAAGCTGGGGACAGAGTTTTACTTAAATTTAGTGAGCGGCTTTTAGATGTTATACGCCCAAATGATCAACTATATAAGCCACAAACAGAAAGTTTAGCAAGGCTTGCTGGCGATGAGTTTGTTGTACTGTTACCTAATATTAAAGACCCCCTTGATGCAAGTACTGTGGCCGCAAGAATTTTAAATATTTTTAAAGGGGGATTTAGTGTTGATGATGTAGATCACATGATATACGCAAGTATTGGTATTGCTGTTTACCCCGATGATTCTGCTGACTCCAAAAATTTACTCCATCATGCTGATGCAGCAATGTATGACGCTAAAAATAATGGACGTAATTGCTTTAAATTTTTTACCCAAGACATTGCTGACAAGCTTCGTGAACGCCAACTCATTGACAAAGGGCTTAGACTTGCCTTAAATGAAGCGCATTTTAGTTTAGTTTATATGCCTATTTTTGCTTGTAAAGATAGCTCTATTGTAGCCGTTGAAGTGCTGCTTAGGTGTCACAGCCCCGCATTGAAAGGTTATGTGCCTGATCAATTCATCCCTGCGGCTGAGGCAACAGGCCTTATAAAAGATATTGATTTATGGGTTATAGACAACGCTTTAGAAGCACAAGGCGTTTTACAAAAAGAACACAGTTTTAGTGGCAAAATTTGTATTAATATTTCGGGTGTTGAGCTACACAACGAGCTATTTTCTGAACAGGTAAAAAATTTATTAGAACATCACCAAATTAAACCTAACTGTGTTGAGCTAGAAGTTACAGAGACGGCATTTGTTGCTGGTGATGTTACCTGCCTTAAAACGCTCAATGCGCTAAATGAACTTGGCGTATCCTTAGCATTAGATGATTTTGGTACAGGTTACACGGCATTTAATCAATTAATACATTACCCAGCTCATTGCTTAAAAATAGATCGCTCATTTGTAAATGATCTTTTTTCAGAGCGCGAGGCACGTAACAAAATGGTGATGATCATCCAAAGTTTGGCCAAGCTTTACGATCTTAGAGTGATTGCTGAAGGTGTTGAAACCGAAGCACAAATGACTTACCTCAAAGAACTTGGTTGTGATTGGGCACAAGGCTACTATTTATCGCGGCCATTACCGTGGGATGACTTTTGCGCGTTACTTAAATCCTAAAATAATTAACTTAACCAGCGCACTTATTTTTAAAATAAGTGCGCTGGTTTATGCGTGAATTATCCGAAACCAAAAATGAAGACATTGGTCGCAGAGCTTGTAAAGAAGATAACTGCACAGGTCGATTCTTTCATGCTGCATTAGGCAATCTCACTTCACAAGTAAGTGACTGAGAAAATTTAAAGCGCAAACGGCTTTCAAATATTAGCAACTGCGAAAACTACTCGCATAAATTAAAAACCATTCAGTAAATGTTAAAACTGCAATCTTGCAGTTTTTTTTATGCGTGTAATTCAGGTTTGGGAATGCTAAACAAGTGACTCATGGTTTATTAGCTCGCCTTTTTTTAGTCAGTACAAAACAGTTATCGATTTTGCTATTTGTACCCTTAACTTATAAGGCTCTAGAGGTTTTTAGAAAATTGGATTGTTATTTAAAATTCTCTGTTTATTTAAAATACGGATCTAATATATTTTCAATACGATAGGATTTATCGTTTTTTTAACAAAATTATAAAATGTAGATTATTCTGAAGAATAATGCGTGTGTACAATATTTGAACTTTTTAATCCCTTTATTATCAATCTATTGCACTATATATGTTGCTTAATGAAAATATACAATATTTACAAGCCTATTCTATAGGTGTAGTATTTTTAATGATTTATTATTATTTTCACTAAACAACAAGGATCTGTTTATGCACTTATATGAGGAACAGTTTTTAGAAGAGCATGATTACCCACGAGTTTCTAAACCTACAAAAGTGCTTATTATCGCATCAACTGAACGTTGTGGTAGTCATATGCTTGGTCATGCTTTACATAATACGCATGCGTTCGGTTTTCCCCTAGAATATGCCAATCCTGCTAATTTAAAAAAATGGAAAGAAAAATTTAAAACCGATGATTTTTATGAGGTTTTAGATGAGATACAAAAACGCAGAACATCACCCAATGGGGTATTTGGAATAAAGTTACATTATCAGCACATTGAAGAATTTGGTGGATTTGAACAATTAGTTAATTATTTTCCTGATGCTTATTATGTTTTGTTATCAAGAGAAAATGTGCTTAATCAAGCTGTGTCTTTATCAATAGCAAGCCAAACTGGGGTATGGATTGCGGGGCAAGAGCCTGTAAACGAAAACCCTGAATATGATTACTCGAGTATTGATAAAAGTCTTAAAAGTATTATTAAAAATAACTCGTCTTGGCGATATTCTCTCGCGGCGAGTGACTGTAATTATATGGAAATGAATTTTGATAATGTCAAAAATAATTTGGATAAGACTATTTCTGATATAGCTAAATTTATGGGTGTTTCAGTAAATGTTGAAGATATACCTACTGAACAAGTTACGAGTAAACAAAGTAATAAGCTAAACAAAGAATGGGAAGAACGTTTTTGCTCAGAGTTTAACTTATCAAGTAAATTAATTCCTGAACAAAAACCTGAACTTATAAAAAAGATTAAGAAAAAGGTTAAGAAAGTGTTGTCTTAATTTGTATATTTATAGGTTAAGCGATTTTTTCCTCGTGCTTTTTATATTTAATGGCCCATTAGTAAAAATATACTAGTGGGCCAATTTAATGATAGTCACTTTTAGATAAACCTTTACTTCTCTAATAGCTCTTTTCTTACTATTTCCGCGCCTTTACTCAATGCGTTAAGCTTAGCGTTCGCAACTTCGCGCGAAAGCGGGGCCATGCCGCAGTTTGTGCAGGGGTAGAGTTTGTCGGCATCTACAAACTGTAGGGCTTTGCGTAAAGTAGCGGCTACTTCTTCAGGTGTTTCTATTTCATTGGTGGCAACATCAATAGCGCCTACCATGACTTTTTTACCTCTGATCAGTTCAAGTAAGTCCATAGGTACGTGTGAGTTGTGACACTCAAGTGAGATAATACCAATATTTGATTGCTGTAATTTAGGAAAAGCTTCTTCGTACTGGCGCCATTCATTGCCGAGTGTTTTTTTCCAATCGGTGTTGGCTTTAATGCCGTAGCCATAACAAATATGCACAGCAGTTTCGCATTTTAACCCTTCAATTGCGCGTTCTAAACAGGCAATGCCCCAATCGTTTACTTCATCAAAAAATACATTAAACGCGGGCTCATCAAATTGGATAATATCTACGCCTGCGGCTTCTAGCTCTTTGGCCTCTTGGTTGAGTATTTTGGCAAATTCCCAGGCTAATTTTTCGCGGCTTTTGTAGTGGTCGTCATAAAGAGTATCTATCATGGTCATTGGGCCGGGTAGTGCCCACTTTATAGGTTGGTTAGTTTGCGAGCGCAAAAACTTAGCGTCTTCTACAAATACAGGTTTTTGACGGCTAACAGGGCCCACTACGCTTGGAACACTTGCATCGTAACGGTCGCGTATTTTTACGGTTTTTCGTTTTTCAAAATCAACACCGTTTAGGTGCTCTATAAATGTAGTTACAAAATGCTGACGTGTTTGCTCGCCATCGCTCACTATGTCAATACCAGCGAGTTGTTGTGAGTGAAGTGCAATGCGCAGGGCGTCTTTTTTGCCTTCAATAAGTTCGTTGTTTTGAAGCTTCCACGGCGACCAAAGGGTTTCTGGCTCTGCAAGCCATAAGGGCTTTGGTAGACTGCCAGCTGTAGATGTAGGTAATAATGTTTTCATAATAAGAGTGACCCTTTATTAAAATAAGGTTAGACGTTTGCTGATGTAAATTGCTCAAGCACTGATTTATACGGTTTTATAAAATGCTCTTCAGCAAACTTGCCTTGTTCTGCGGCTAATTTACTGCGCTCATCTCTGTCGTAAATAATTTGCGTGAGTGAGTGGTCGGCATTTTTTAAATTAGGCTTAAAGGCGTTACCCGCTTTGGCATTGGCGTTATAAATTTCTGGGCGATAAATTTTTTGAAAGGTTTCCATTGTGCTAATGGTGCTTATTAGCTCAAGGTTGGTGTAATCGTTTAGTAAGTCACCAAAGAAAAACAAGGCAAAGGGTGCGGCACTATTTGCAGGCATAAAGTAACGCACCTGTAGGCCCATTTTTTTAAAGTATTGCTCTGTTAACGAAGATTCGTTTGGTTGGTATTCAATACCTAAAATAGGGTGCTGGTTGGCAGTGCGATGATAGGTTTTGTTATCTGACACACTGAGGCATATTACCGGTGGTTTTTTAAAGTGTTGCTTATAGGTTTTTGAGCTTACAAACGATTGAAATAATTTACCATGCAGCTCACCAAAATTATCGGGAATACTAAATTGTGGTTTATTTTTATTATGTTGCTGCAGTAACACGCTAAAGTCGTAGTCGCGAACGTACGATGAAAAGTTATTACCAACAATACCTTCTATGCGCTTGTTTGTTTTGGTATCAATAATATTCGTTTTTAATATTTCTATAGAAGGAAAGCTTTGGCTGTTTTCATCTAAACCAATATCTACAGAAATAATCTCAAGCTCTACACTGTAGCGCTCAGCGGTTGGGTTATCCCAATTAGCAAGAGTGTTAAAGCGGTTGTTGATCATATTTAGCGCTTTTCTTAAGTTTTGTTGGCGGTGTTCGCCTCGTGCTAAGTTTGCAAAATTAGTGGTTATACGGGTGTTTTCAGCGGGTTGGTAGTTTTCATCAAGGCGCTGACTTTTAATATTGAATGTAATGTTTTTACTCATGGTGACTCTATCCATATTGTATATTTAAAACCTGAGCCTTTAGCGTGCTCAAAGGGTGGTTTTGTAATAAACAGGCTTAATGCTTATAAGCGCTGGCCGATGGATAATTTATACGTTGATTGGTGCTTTAATAAAAACGGTTTAATTTCACATAAAACATGAGTTTGATTCATTTATATAAATTAAATGTGTTACTGAGAGAACATATACCTGTGTTTGGGCATGTAAAAAAATAGTGCAGCGTATAATTTATAGGTGCTTAGACGTCTAGAAGTGTTTATTGTGACAAATTCACGTTGCGCATTAATAAAATTCAGGCACGGCTGTAACCCTTATTTTAATTAACGCTTAAAATTACAGTTTTAAAAATTACTGTAATTTTACGGCGAGTTATAGGCACTTATTTATTAAAATAGCGGTTAAAAGGGAGTGGTTTTTAATGCAACAACTAACAATAATACCCGCAGGCATCTATGTGTTGTTCATCTACGCTTAGTTACACTGACTTAACTAACTTGATAATAATAAAGTACATTATGTACGGACACTAAAATAAATGAACAAACTAAAAAATCTCATTACTCAATTTATAGTGGCAATGCAAAAGCGACCAGGGCTATTGGCTGTATTGGCGTTTTGCTCAGGTGTTGCAAGCTATGTAATGGTTGATAGAAAAGAGTCGTTCTCGCAAGTTATTGCCATTGTTTTACTGGTGAGCTGGTTTTGGTTGATTATCGACAATTGGCTACGCGATAAAGTACAAGAGCGCTTTGGGGTAGCTGTATCTCCTAATGTAATGCGCTTTGCACTGCAAATGGTGCAGCAAGAAAGCCTATTTTTTGCGTTACCGTTTTTTTTAGCGGTTACCCAGTGGGATCACCCACAAGCACTCTTTACATCGCTAATTATTATATGTGCCTTCATATCGGTAATAGATCCATTTTACTATAAAAAGTTAGCTAAAAACCGCACACTGTTTACAGTATTTCATAACTTTGCATTATTTGTGGTTTTGCTTGTTACGTTACCTATTTTATTAAACCTAACTACGAGCCAAAGCTTAGCAATTGCGCTTGTAACCTCAGTGCTTATTACTTTACCTAGCTTAACAAACTTAATGCCTGATGCGCGCTGGTGGCGTTTTCCTATTTTAGTTTTAATTTTATGCGTAATAAGCGCTGGGGTTTGGCAGCTTCGCAGTTTTGTTCCGCCTGCAGCCCTGCGTTTAACCGATATTACCTTGGCACATAAAGTAGATGTTGAGCATAAAAAACCACTAGGTAGCATTAATACTCTTGATTTATATACACTTCATCATGAAGGGTTATACACATGGACCGCAGTAAAAGCGCCAAGAGGTCTAAACGAAAAAATATTTCATGTATGGATACACAATAAAAAAGAGGTCGACAGAATTACGCTCAATATTAATGGCGGGCGAAAACAAGGCTACAGAGCATGGACTCATAAAGTAAATTTTCCGCATAATGCTAAAGGTAAGTGGCAAGTAAAAGTGGTAACTGAGTCGGGGCAATTAATAGGGATTACGAAATTTATTGTTACACCTTAACGCTATAAATACGCTGATAATCAACTAGAGATTTGATACGCTGTTTTTACATTACTTAATGGATGAGTGTTATGAGCATTGCTTTAGATATTGTTATGTGGCTAATGATAGAAACCATTTTAGGGTTTATTTTGTACTCTACCGGCTGTGCAATTTTAAACGTATTCACCTTTGGTCAGTTTAAAGCTGACATTAAAGATTATATGAGCTTTAAGGCAAATAAAGCTAAAAACGTTTACCTAATATGTTTACTTGGTTTTAGCTTTTACGCAGCGTTAATTGGTTTTGTTGCTTACATAAGCCAATAACTTAGGTTTATAAGTATATGAAGTTTAATAAGCTATTGGTTATAGCTGGGGTTTTAAGTTTTATAGCGTCACTTTTACATATTGCCTGTATTTTTGGCGGCCCTGATTGGTATCGCTTTTTTGGTGCTGGTGAGCACATGGCGCAGTTGGCTGAGCAGGGAAGTACGTATCCTACCTTTGTTACTTTAATTATATCAGCCATACTTGCTATTTGGGGCATGTATGCGCTCTCTGGCGCAGGTGTTATTTTAAAGCTGCCTTTTTTAAAAACGGCTTTGGTATTAATAACAGGTGTTTATTTACTAAGGGGGATAGCAGGATTAATAGCTCCTTTTGTAACAACCAGTCAGTTAATTCATCACAACTCAATTGTATTTTGGATTGTAAGCTCAATTGTATGCAGTATTTATGGGCTGTTTTATTTATTAGGTACACTTAAACTTTTCCGAACACATACCTCATTAACCTTATAAATTAAACACAGCGAGCGCTAAAAATAGATTTTTCACAGCTCAGGTTAATCAAGTTATTTACTATGTAAGGAGCAACATGAGTCACGATCACAGCCATCATATTAGTCACTATAATCGCGCGTTTGCTATAGGCGTTTTACTCAATCTTATATTTGTCGTGATAGAAGCAGGGTACGGTTTTTTTGCCAACTCCCTCGCGCTTTTAGCCGACGCAGGGCATAACCTAAGCGACGTGGTTAGTTTGTTACTTGCGTGGGGGGCAAATGTTTTGGCAAGTAAAGCCGCTACCGACAAGCGCACCTTTGGCTATAAAAAATCAACGGTGTTAGCGTCTTTAATGAGCTCTGTTTTACTTATGGCTGCCCTTGCTAGCATAGCTTGGCATGCCATAGAGCGTTTTGAAAACCCTCAGCCGGTTACAGGCATGACGGTTATAGTGGTTTCGCTTATTGGTGTGGTAATTAACACCTTAACTGCGTTGTTGTTTGTGCAAGGGCAAAAGCACGATTTAAATATTAGAGGTGCCTTTTTACATATGGCGGCCGATGCAGCGGTGTCTTTAGGTGTGGTAATTGCCGGCATTGTTATTTTATTTAAAAACTGGCAATGGGTAGACCCTGTTGTAAGTTTGAGTATTGTAGTGATTGTGTTTATTGGCACGTGGGGATTATTTAAAGACTCGCTCAATTACGCCACAGACGCCGTACCCAAAAATATTAGTATAGAAAAACTAAAGCAGTATTTTTTAAGTATTGAGCATGTAACAGGTGTGCATGGGCTACGTGTGTGGCCACTAAGTACCACAGAGTCTGCGCTTATTGTTCACTTAGTAACTGACAACAACGCATTAAATAACGACTTTTTAATTGAAGTACAGCACCATTTACATGACCACTTTGACATTGAACACGCCACCATTCAAGTTGAAAGCAGCCAAGGCAGCACAGGTTGTATGTTTAACCATGGGCATGCCCATGGTTAAACGTTAATTGGTTTTAAAAAATTAAACCTGATAGCTTGTAACAACTTAACGAAAAAATGAGTAGTAGCACGGGTAATATAACCACATTTAAAAGTGTTGAGTTGGTGTATTTTCCCATGACTGATTTTTGATTCACTAACCACACCAAGTACGCGGTAATGATGGGCAGTAGTAATCCATTTGCAGCTTGTGCAAATATTATTACCGCAACAGGGTCAAGCCCCAGTGAGGCCACAAATGCACCAAAAGCTAAAATAGTAATGGCGACTGTTTTAAAACGGGTGTTACTCATTTCGCTTGACCAACCAAGCATGCCACATACCGCATACGCACCTGCTAATGGGGCTGTTATTGCGCTGGTTAATCCTGCGGCAAATAAACCAATAGCAAAAAAGTAATGCGCTGCTTCGCCAAGTAATGGCTCAAGTTGCACAGCCATATTTGCTGCACTAATTTTACCGGCATCGGTGCCATAAAACGCAACAGACGCGGTTGATAAAATGGCAAGGGTGATCACCCCACCTAGCGTAATTGATAAACCTGTATCTAAGTTAGTTTGTTTAATAACAGTGTCTTTATCACTTTTAGAATGATCTTGCGCTGCTAAAACACCAGAGTGCAAAAATAAGTTATACGGTACAATGGTTGTGCCAATGAGGGCCAATACCGTTGTAATTGAGCCACTTGGCATTGTAGGTATAAACCCAGCGAGGACTTTAGCCATTGGTGGCGCAGCCATAATTAGGGTAGATATAAATACCAGGCTCATAAGGATCACCAGCAGTATTAATGCATTTTCTACCACTTTGTGCTTACCACTGTATAAAAGAATAGCGCTACACACAGCAATTAACGGCGTCCATATTTGTGCACTTACCCCTGGGAAAATACCAACCAACCCCATACTTGCACCACTGAGGTTTCCGGCTTCATATGCAGCGCTACCCACACCAATTGCACTTATTACTAAAAAACTAGCAAGCGCTTTAAGATAAGGGGTTTTAATGTGTGCACGTAACGCTTGTGCTAAATCTTGCCCTGTTGCTACTCCTAATCGAGCAGCCATAGACTGCAACAAAATAGTGGCAATAACCGAAAAGAGTAATGTCCAGATTAATGCAAACCCAAAGTTTGCACCGGCAACACTTGCCGTTGTGATTGTTCCGGGGCCAATAAATGCGGCAGTTACAAGTAATCCTGGGCCAAATCGCATACTGTTACCTTAATATTTGCTTTTAAATTTAGAACAACGTTTTATTACGTTGAACCTAGATTGCTGCCACTTTACGTGCCATGCAGCGAGAGCCCCACCTTGGCTAATTAACCTTAAACTCTGGGTAATTATTTTAATATGACTATCAAAAAGCCGCGTAGGATACCAACTTATATATAGATTTAAAGAGCCAAACGATTACCTGCTTGTTAATTGCACAATACGCGCGAGTTATATTTATAAATCAGCCATGTGCGTTGTTGGTTTCATATTTTTATCCTACCTTATAGATTGTAAAATGAGCAAGTTACTTAGTTTTTTAATGATGTGAGCCATTTTTTAAATAAATTGTTTAAAAAGGCATCTTTTTATTGCTGAGCTTCGTTAAATAGCACTATTATGCGCAACTTTTTGGTTTTGGACCTTTTAATGAAAACTAATTTAAAAATCTGTCACTTTATCTGCATTATCTCGCTGGCTTTAGGTACGAGTAAAAGCGCTGCGAATGAATCGCTACACGAGCTTGAGGTAGGTGTAGGCGGGAATATAAAAAGCGTTGCACACACTGACCACGAAAATGAAAAATTAAATTTTCATATTCATCCTTTATGGGAAAGCCATTATGTGACAGAAGGGCGCGATAACTTGCCCGGTAGTGCTTTAGCCTCTATTGCGGGCGAAATAAATTACAATGACTTTACGTTTATCCCTTGGTTAGCAACAGGCACTGATAATGACTACGATGAGCTAAATTTAAATGCTATTTATTCAACTGAGCTTGCAGAACACCTAACTTTGTATGCAGGTTACAACCATATAAAAGCACGCGAGGAAGGAGTAAATTCCCATGATAATGAGCTTAGCCTCGATATAAGCTATGCATATGATTGGGATATACATGCAATGGCGAGTATTTACCACTCGTTATCGCTCAGTGGCTCTTTTATAGAGCTGGCAATTACAAAAGAGTATGCATTTAGTGATTTAATGCGATTGGAGCTGCAAACTGCGGCGGGTTTTAATAGTGGTTATGTTAGTGATGGCCACAATGGCCTTAATAACGTAAAACTTGCTGCTAATTTATCTTATCAACTATTAAATAATGTCATGCTATCTGGCTATGCCAGTTACAGCGTTGCAATAAACAAAGATGCTGCACACTATAGCGGTGATGAGCATTTACGCTCCTTATTTTGGGCAGGGCTTGGTGTTAGTTATCAATTTAATTAAGGGGAGATTAGGCGTAAGCATTAAAGCGTAAGTGATGGCCCCCTTATTAATTTTTGTTTATAGTGCTAAAAATTGTGCAAACAAATAAAAGTCTCGCATTTTTAATATGTTTTAGGTTTAAGGTATAGTGGGTACAACACTCAATTAAAGAGGCTTTTATGAAATTTTTAGTTTTTTTAGGCACCGTTAGAGATAGCACACCCCCTAAGCCAGCACGATTAGGAGATCGAGTGGCTGAGTCATGCCTCAAATGTTTAAATCAGCGCTACAGCGAGCACGAGTTTGAGCTTATAGACGCGCTCGACTTTCCTTCAGAGGATGTATTTAAACCTCATTTTGCCTATGCAAAAAGCCAAGCTCCAGCACATTTAACAGCCTTAGCAGATAAAATTGCCCAAGCAGATGGCTATATAATGGTAAGCCCAGAGTACAATCATAGTATGAGCCCGGCATTAGCTGATTTGCTAAACCATTTTGGCAGTTCTTTGTTCTCTTATAAGCCAAGCGCTATTGTCACCTATTCGGCAGGGCAATGGGGAGGATTACGTGCGGCAATTAGTTTACGTACCTTTTTATCAGAACTTGGGTGTTTGCCAGTCTCTGCAATGGTTCATGTACCAAAGGCGCAAGAGGTGCTAAATAGCGATGGTTCAATGCAAGAGGGTGAAGAAGAAAAATCGTGGTTTAATTATTATTCGCGTACTTTTAGCCAACTGATGTGGTGGGCACAGGCGAGCAGCCAACATAGTAAAAACGTAGATCCCCACGCTATGTTAAAAAGTTTTAAAACAGCGCCATCTCAGCGAAATGCACCTTAAAAAATGTATTAAGGTGCGCTTTTATATGTGCACTGTTTTTATATACAGTGTTTTGCTCGGTTAAAACAATAAGCTAATTGATAAGCGGGCTGTGCGAGGCTCAATAGGATGAAAGTGGTTATCTTCTACACCTTGTGCAGGCTCGCCCGGTAAGCGCGAAGCGTAGTAGTAATCTATATCGTGATCGGTACTATCAAATAAATTCAGTAGTTCAAAATCGACTTTCCAGTGAGTTTGTTTATAGCTAATAGCACTATTTACAACCGTTAATGGTTCAGAGCGAATATCACCCGAGTCAGAAAGCGTACGTTTACCTATGTGGCGTACTCTAAATGATGATTGCCACATTTTACTCATATGCCAATTTAAACCTGCACTTGCTACAACAGGTACTGCACCTTCTATGTAGTTGTTGTTAGAGTTTATATCTAATCGTGAATGAGTAAACGAGGCTTCCATGTCTAGGCTAAAGCGTTCATTAATCCAGTAATACGCGCTTAGCTCTAGACCATAACGTTTTGATGCATCACTGGGCTCTGTATTACCCGCATCACCTACAAATAAAAGCTCTGAGTCGAGTCTAAGCCACCATAAAGCGGCGGATAAATTAACGTTTTGATCATCGGCAAAACGCAGGCCTAGTTCAGCACCTTCACTTTTTACCAGTAAATCTACTTTTTCGGCATTTTGTTGGCTAACAGGGTCAATATTAATGGTAGTGCCGCGGGCATCGTTTGAATGAAAAGACTGCCCCCAGTTTGCATAAGCGACTAACAAATCAGTAAGTTTATAATTTAAACTGCCTTTAAAGCTTACTAAGTCATCGTTTGCTTTGCCCGAATTTACCTGTGTGATACTGCTTACATCGGTATCAAAATAGTCGTACCGCACGCCTGCTGTTGCCTCTAATTTAGGTGTGAAAAGTATTTTTGTTTGCCAATAACTCGAATAGCTTGTTTGTTTTATGGCATCTTGTCTTATTGTATTGAGTCTCTCTCGCGCTTTAGTGTTATAAAGTCCTACCTTGTCTATATCGTCATGGCGAACCTCAAGCCCAGCAGTGTGCTGCATATTTAAACCAGCAGTAAGGGAGTCAAATTGATAACTTAGCTCACCACCATAAATAGTGCGGCTATCTTGTTGGTTAAACTGATCGCCATTTATAGGGTCGTTTAAAAAATAGCTAAAGTTAGAAAACAGTGTTAAATCGTAATTTATGGCATAAATACTGGTTATTATATGCTTGCCTTGCCAAACACTTGATAGGCTATAGCGACTCGAACTCCCCCCAAGGGTGGTATCAAGCGACCCTAAGGGTGACGTTATATTTTGTGACACTGCGCGCTGTGGAATTTGATCGGCTGATTGCCATGTGTTGTCGTAGGCCATTGCTGTAATAGATAAATCTCCATTTAAAGCTTTGCCAACATAACGAAGTAGGGCATTTTTTTTATTTACGTTTTCGTTTATATCATCCCATGGGCCATCGTAGCCTTGCCACTCAGCTGCTGCTATTAACTTGGCATTAGATACATCAACTGCACTAAGCACTACTGCACGTTTATAGTTATCTTCACCAATGCTTAGCTCTATTTGCTTGTGCTTTAAGTTATTAGCTAAATTAAATTGCGCACTCCCCGCACTTGAAAAGTCCCCTTGTGTAGCGCTGTATGATCCTTTTTGGTAATTTATAGTTGAAATAGCTTCTGGAATAATAAAATTAAGATCGGTATAACCTTGCCCGTGTCCATGGCTTCGCATATTTATGGGCATGCCCTCAATGCTGGTGGCAAAGTCGGTGCCATGATCTAAATTAAAGCCTCTAATAAAGTATTGATTAGCCTTACCCGAGCCACTATGTTGTGTAACCGCCATGCCTGGAATAAGCTCTAACATTTCGGCGCTTCTGAGCATGGGGCGCTGCTGTATTTCTCCTTGACCAATGATACCGCTTGAGGCACTGATAGACTCGCCAATTAAACCATCTCTATGCCCATAAACAGTAAGGGTCTCTATATTAGCGTAGGTGCTAATGCTATATAACGTGCTCAGTGTAAGTAAAGCTAATCTCTTCATCGCTAAAATCCCTATGTATTTACTATCTAAAATAAGCAGATAATTTAAATACGGCTTAGCTAATCGATTGGATGCAACATTTGTTAGCAAGGTGTAATAGTGCATGTTTAGCACTTGGCTAGTTAGCTTTTTAGGTATTAGTAAAAACTACCTAGTGAGTATTGTAATCTGGCTATATAACACTAATAATCATGTGGCTAACTCACTATTTAACCTATAAAACAAAGAGCCTGTATTGAAAGCCAAAGAAATTCGCAATTTTTATATTAACGAAGAGCAATCTGTTTATTTGCTGTCACATAGAGATGCCAAAAAACACCGTCAATGGCTTAATATTTGTATTAAACAACTGAGTGCGCTTGGGTATAAAAATGTAGAGATGATTGGCTCAGGCGCGTTTGGGTTTGTGTTTGCTGGCAATGACGAAAATGCCTTACCTTGGGTGTTTAAGTTCTCGCGTATTACGCTTGCCCAAAGTGTGCGCGACCGCCTAGAAGACGAAGCGTATATGCTCTCGCAAATTAATAACCCGCTAGTGCCTACCTTTTATGCTTTTGAGCGTATAAAAAAGCAAGGTATTCTAATGATGGCCCGTGCCATTGGAGAAGACCTTGAAAAAGTATCGCTAAAAAAAGGGCGTTTTAGTGCCGCCCATATAATGCAATTAGCGGTGCGGCTGCGTAATGTATTAATTGATTTGCGTAATCATAAAAATGGTTTAACCCCTCAACCTATAGTGCATGGCGATATTAAACCTTCTAACTTAGTATGGGATGAGCAAAGCGATGCGCTGTCTTTAGTTGATTGGGGAAGCTCTGTTTACGCACAGGTTGATAGTAAGGGGGAGCCTATAGCCAGTAATTTTATGGATTTAATGTCGGGAGATTTAAGCACTACTAATGCCAGAATGGGCGATGTGTATTTTATAGGTGATGCGCAAATGTCGGGTGAGCAGTCATCACCACGCTTTGATGAACAAGGCGTGGCTTCTACTTTATATGCACTTGCCTCCGCTCAGTCGTGTCGTTTTGGTGCGCAAGCCATTCCTGCAAGCTCGCTTGGCTTACCCAAAGAGCTTGCCAATGTAATTGATGGCATGCTGTCTAAAAATAAAACCATACGCGATGGCGCAGGCGATTACTTTATGCGTAACATTACCAAAATGGCTCAGGCGTATTTACCTGAGCTTAAAAAAGCGGAGCCTCGTCCTGCTATCCCGTATTGGTTTGGCAAAGGTGATAAGCCCGACACCGTAGTATATAGCTCGCGCAAACAGTTTTTACGACAAGCCGATCATAATCAGCAGCTGCTAGATGTTAACGATGCTCAATTAGACCGCTACTATAAAGAGTTTTTGTTTGATACCGGCGATACCGAAAAAGCCTTTTTGGCCTCTATCAGCCGCCTAGCTAAATACCCGGTAGTGGGTGGATTGAGTTTTCATTGGAAAGATGAGTCGGTGTTTGTTGAGTCATCGCTTATTATGCATGATGAAAGTTTAAAAACAGCCTTTACCGATGCCATTAATAATACCGTGATGCTTGCTCAAGCAATAAGTCAAAAAGGTTTATTTAAGTGTTGTTTATTTGATGCGCGTAAAACCATTCAGTTAGAGCGAGATGGAACCGGGGCGTTTAAGTTTGATAACCTCCCTGAGCTTGATTATGAAGTGGTCAGTATGAAGGCAAACGAAATTGCACGTCCACATTCTTACTTTGAAGACGGTAAAGACCCTGATGAGCAGCTACAACTGCCTAAAAAAGTGATTAGATGCGTGTTTGAGCTAAACCAAATTCATCATACTGGCTGTATTATATTTGAAGCACTGCCAGATAGAATGAAAATACACCATTACTATCGCTTACTCGATGAAAGCAAAGAAGTAGAGTTTAAACGGTTACTTAATAAATTAATGCAGTATGCAGTTAACATTACTGATGTGGGTGTAGCAGGATTTATGAAGCTTCCTTATAAAAACACTCGCGAATTTTCGCTTTGTGAAAAACAACCAGAGAATTTCTTTCCTAAAAATCCAAAATTATTAGCGCAGTAAAAATAAAAAAGGGCAGCTAAATATTAAGTCTGCCCTTGGCTACTTAATTGTTAGTTTAAAACACTGTGCTAAAAGGCGTACGGGGTGTTAAGGCAAACTGATGAGTCATTTTTTGCTGTTTGTTAGTGGCGGTAATGTGGTACTTATTTAAATCAGAATTTTGACTAAATAACCTAACGTTTAATTTTAGCTGTGCGCTTATATCGGGCACTGTATATCGGCCCGTAATCGTTATGTACTCAATGTTATTAGTATCAGTATGCGACACTTCAGGGTTTAGTAATAAGCCCTCTAAAGAAAACTTATAATGATGATCGTTTAAATAAACCCCTCGCATTATGCTTTTGCTGATTTGCTTTTTATGGGCGTTAAATTCATCCATAGATACTTTTTTATTTAAATCATCATCAAGGTTATTAAATGCAGAAATAGGCAGCGAGAGCACTATAAAGGCATGGTTATCAATCACGTTTAATGTTCCGTGTTGAGCCACCATTAAATGTGCATAAACAACCGGTGCTATAACAATGTTGGCCACTAAAATAAGCGCAACTAGTGCTTTTTTATGTATTTTCATCATGCTCACTTTGCCTATAAGTAAATTTATAGCTCGCCTTTAACACAGCGTTGAAAAAACGGATAAGTATCGGTTGCATAGTAATGGTATATGCCTTGTGGAAATTCAGGGGTAACACCAAAGCGCCCGTTACACTCATCTAAATCGCCAGAGCCAGCTACATACTCCCAATCTTGTGCAAAAGTTCCTAGTGGATAAATCTCGGTAGAAGGGCGGTTATCGCTTACCGTAATAATATGTTGGTAGCTACCAGTCATGACTTTAAGTGACGAACTTGCATCATCTGCGGTGCTATAGCCATAACGCGCATAAATAGGAAACCCATCAGCCGCCCATGCAATTAGAGTCATTGTTGAGCTGTTGCCGCCTCTAAGGGAGATAAATCCCTCAGGCATGCCATGATAATGATATGTGCCATCGGGCTGTACGTGTGCGTTGTTATCGTCAGTACCAAAACTAAAGATATCTTGGCTTAGTGCTTCAATACTCCAGTTGCCACTGTTATCGCCAAGCGAGCAATTATCGCCAGAGTCATCACAACTGCCGCCGGTACCTGCGTCAATTTTAACGCCATTTAATACTATGCCTAACACGCCTCGAGGGCCGCCCATTAAGGTTGCTGTATCGCTTTGTATAGGCGTTAACGTAAAGCTCTCACTCACAGTTTGCTCAGAAATGGTGTTTGGATTGTCGGGGTTAGGAAACGTGCCCACATCATGATCTGGAATGCCATTAGCAACTACATCGCGTGTTGTACCTGTGCATGCCCAATCAGCAGAGCTGGTGGTTTGCACTGATGTTGAGTCGTTGTATTCATTGTAACTGTATTCACATAGCACTTGCTCGGTTGAGCTGGTGCCACTTGTTGCTGTTGTACTTTCACTGCTTGAACTTGTACTTTCATCAGAGGCAGTTGTTAGGTTTTGCTCATCACTGCCACATGCAACAAGAGAAGAAATTGCTGCGCTTAATAACGAAATTTTTAATAGTTTAACTTTATTACAGAGAGTGTGATTCATCATACACAGCCAATTAAGTACTAATTGACGCTATTTTTGATCTCAAATGTGCAAGCAATGTGCAAAAATAAATCAACATTGAGTATGTTTGTTAATCAGGTGATTTTACTTAAGCTGCATGTATTATAAAATCAGTGCATTAACAGCCTAAAGTAAAGAATGGTGTAATGGCAAAATCAAAACCTGAGGTGTCGATTCAAAGTTATGGGATTTATTCTACCTGGGATAGCAAAAGTAAAGCATTGCCTCAAATTGAGCAGTTTACAACCAATGTAATTGCCAAGCTTGATGTTGAATTTGGTTTAATAATTAATATCAAAAAAGCAAAAGGCGAAAAACTTCACTTTTGCATCTATCACCCCGATATTCCAGACAGTAATGGCGAAATAATGCCGCCCTTTGAAGGCGTTGAATACATTAAAGAGAACGACTGGCAGTTTTATTTAGGTGATACGCTGTGGGAGCCTATTGAAAATAAATTAGGTGATTGGCGAATGACACTCACCCTAAATAATAAAATTATTGCCGATAAAACATTTAACGTTGCACTTGAAGAGCAAGGCTCTGTTAATGATTTTTGGCGTAAACGAGGTTACTAAGCCTTAAAATTGCAGGGCTAAAAAAAGCCAATATACATTGGCTTTAAAAATATAACTTAACCTGAACTCTGGTTAAGAGATAGACCAACATAATTTATCATGATGATCTTTAAGCTTAATTCTCTAGCCAGCGGTTTTCGGTGAAAACAAGGCGAATTTACGCGTCAATAGCTAGCCTATTGCAAGTAAATTCAACGCTGTTAGCGCTGAAAATAGCTGCTAGAGATAGATTTATTATCCAGAGTTGAGGTTAACTTAGTTACCCCACGGGTTAGTTGCATTTGAGCGTTGTTTTCGTGCCCTTGCGCGTTGTTTAGTGGCCTTTTTTTCCATAATTCGCTTTGCATCACTAAAACTTAATTCGCACGGCTCCCCCGGTTTATGATCCGCAGGAATAACTCTATCTCGTGGTGGTAACTCGTATTGCACATCGTCGGGTTTAGGTAAGTTTTTAAGGCGGTATAGGTAAAAGTTATCTACCTTTTCTTGTGCCCATTGTGTTTTACGTAAAAACTTAACCGCCGATTTTACATCTGGGTTGTTTTTAAAACAGTTTAATTGCAAATAAGCGTGTAGTAGCTCCCACCCATATTGCTCAACCAGTTCTTCAACCACTTGCTCTAATTTTACGCCTTGCAGTGGGTTATTACTGTAAAGATCTTGGTTGCTCATAGGTGTTGCCTCATTAATAAAAATACAAATGCCATTATAAATTTAATAACGAGGCTTTAATAGATAAAATTGCTTAACTTTGGCAATTAACAACTACGCGGCCGCGAATTTTACCTTCCATAAGTTGCTCGGCATTTTCGATTACTTGCTCAAGTGTAATTTCGGTTGAAATTTTATCAAGGTAATCGGCTTTTATTAAGCTTGCTAGTCTGTCCCATGCTTCTACTCTGTCTTTTTTAGGGCGCATAACGCTGTCTATACCAATTAAAGATATACCACGTAAAATAAAGGGCGCTACAGAGGCGGGTAAATCCATGCCTTGGGCTAAACCACACGCAGTAACCACGCCACCGTATTTAAGCGATGCACAAATATTAGCAAGTGTGTGGCTGCCTACCGAATCTACAGCACCTGCAAAGCGCTCTTTTTGAAGTGGCTTACCTGGGTTTGAAAGCTCATCTCGGCTGATAATTTGTGACGCACCTAGCTCTTTTAAGTAATCGCTTTGCTCCATTCTTCCTGTGGCAGCGGTTACGTTATAGCCCAGCTGATTTAATAAATAAATGGCAAAGCTGCCAACACCGCCGTTTGCACCGGTCACTAATATTTCGCCATCACTTGGAGTGATGCCTTGTTTTTCTAGGGCAATAACACTCAGCATTGCTGTGTAGCCTGCGGTGCCAATTTGCATTGCTTGTTTTGGCGAAAGCGCTGCAGGGAGGGGTATTAACCAATCACTATTAAGCGATGCCTTTTGTGCAAGACCACCCCAGTGTTTTTCGCCCACACCAAAGCCATTTAAAATTACATTATCGCCAACAGTAAATTCATCGGTACTTGTTTCACTTACTGTGCCCACTAAATCGATGCCTGGCACCATAGGAAAACTGCGCACAACAGGGCCTTTACCTGTAATGGCTAACCCATCTTTGTAATTGAGTGTGCTGTAAAGTACATCAAGTTGCACGTTTTGATCTGGTAGGTCACTTTGCTGCACTTCACTAAGCGCCGCAGCGTAGTTTTCGTCTTTCGTAATTACAATAGCTTTAACTGAGTTACTCATAACATATCCTTTTAGACCGATCGGTTTTTAATGGCTAAATAAAATGCGCACTAGGTAAGTAATGCGCGTAAAAACATTTCTGTATACAACGTAAGGGGTTTACTTGATTGGGTAAGTTTAGCTCGCATAACGGCGCCTTCCCAGCCAATCCAAAAATATTCACTCATAAGCTGCGTATCAACAGTTTTAGCAATCGTGCCTTGTTGCTGTGCTTCATTTAAACACAGCTCAACTTGCTGCTGCCATGCTACGTAGCTTTGTAGTAGGCGGATTTTAAATTCATCACTTAAATGATTTAGCTCTTGATTTAAATTGCCGACCAAACAACCGCGTTTGTACTGGTATTTTTGCATGCCCATAATGGCGCTTTGCGTAAAGTGAATTAAGCGCTCGAGGGGCGGTGTATTGCTATCGGTTAAATATTTTTTGAGCTTAGTAATAAAGTAGTCATCGTAGGCATTTACTAAGGCAATACCAAACGCTTCTTTACTTTTAAAGTAATGATAAAACGAGCCTTTAGGCACGCCGGCTTTTTTTAAAATGGTATCAAGGCCAGTTGCGCTAAAACCAAATTCAGTTAAGGTTTCTAGGCCAACCCTAATAAGGTGCGCTTTGGTATCGGCGTTTTCGCGAGGTATTTTAGGGGGTCTTCCGCGCCGTGCAGGTGCTTGAGCAGTATTCATTATAAGTAACCCCTAATAGCCTTTTTAAAGTTAACCCATATTAGACCGATCGACTTTAATTAATCAAGCATAAATACCAATTGTTTAAAAATAAATCGTTAAAGCTGTTTTTTAAACAAAAGGGCAAATTGCAATAAAATCGTCATGATTACATTTTTGTTTGGAACTTAGCCAAAAAAGGTGTGTCGGATAAATAGGTCGTGTTGATTTTTGCTGGTTAAATTTGCAGTGGTGTTTGGCATTTAGACAAGGCGGTAAAGCACCATAAATACCAACTATATGCTTCCCATTAGCTGCTTTCATTAAGCAGTTATTTAATCGCTTTAATGGAGATATTTAAATCAGCAAAGTAGAACACGCCTTAGCACATAAGTGCATTTAAGCGGTTAGATAGCCGTATTGTAAATTAAAGAAGTAGTAAGAAATGAAGTGGTGCGACCACTGTGTTTTTATTAATGTTAAATTATTTTTGCATCAGCATGTTAGTTAATGTCAAACAAATTAATTAATTTTGCTATTTGAATTTAACATTTTTATTAACTATTCATTAAATGTAGATTTCACTAATGCTACAAAATTTATAATTAAAAAAGGTGAGGATATTACCGATGAAGAGACAAAAAAGAGATCGTTTAGAAAGAGCTCATTCTCAAGGTTTTAAAGCAGGTTTAGCCGGGCGCTCAAAAGAGCTATGCCCTTATCAGCAAATCGATCCTAAGTCAGAATGGTTAGGCGGTTGGCGTGAAGCAATTGAAAACCGAAACATGTATAAAACCTAATTCATCAAATAAGAATTAACGTAAAAAGGCCTCCAATTGGAGGCCTTTTTGCATACATTACTAATTTTAGAATGCGCTTGTGTCTTGAAATAAGCCCACTTTTAAATCTTTTGCTTCGTAAATTACGCGGCCATCTACTTCAACTGTGCCATCAGCCATACCCATAAATAATTTACGCTTAATTACACGTTTCATATCAAGGCGGTACGTTACTTTTTTAGCTGTAGGTAAAATTTGACCGGTAAATTTAACTTCACCCACACCTAAAGCACGGCCTAAACCAGGCCCACCAGACCAGCCTAAGAAAAAGCCAACGAGTTGCCACATAGCATCTAGCCCTAAACAACCTGGCATAACTGGGTCGCCTTTAAAATGGCAATCGAAAAACCATAGGCTTGGGTCAATATCAAGCTCAGCTACAATTTGGCCTTTACCGTGCTCGCCGCCATCAGCAGTGATTGAAGTAATACGGTCCATCATTAACATGTTGTCGCTTGGTAAACGGCAGTTACCTTCACCAAACATTTCACCTTGACCACATAGGATCAAATCTTCTTTTGTATAGCTATTTTTAGGTTCCATAACACTTATCTTCGCTTAGAAATTGCCAAGTACTTTAGCGTACACTTGTACGCTAAACAACTCGGAGCAGTTGAAAAAAACACTTTTTTGCGTGATTTATCGCCAATCAGTAGTGGCGATTGCTTTTTGCACTATAAAACCGCGCAATTACAATCAGAAATCATTATAATTACCCCTGACTTATAACCAGTTTAAAGGAAGTTTATGATCCTTTTTGTTAACTCACTAACAGTGATTGATTTTTCTTACTTATGTAACAAACGTGGCGCCGTTGGCGAGAGCTGGATTGTTGACTTAACGTTGCATGGCAAGCTAAATGAAGAGTCTATGGTGTTAGACTTTGGCTTAGTTAAAAAGCAAATTAAAGGCATAATTGACGACTGTTTAGACCACAAATTAGCAATTGCTAAAGGTTTAAATGGCACAGTACAAGAATTTGATTCGCACAAAACGCTCGATTGCACATTTGGTGATAACCACCATTTAGCCATGAGTGCTCCGCATCAAGCTTATTGCATGATAGACGCACCAGAAATTAGCGTTGAATCAGTGACTGAATTTTTAATAGACACTATTTTACCAAAACTGCCAGGAAACATTGAAAAAATTGAGTTGTCGCTTAAACCAGAGCACAGCCAAAGTTTTTATTATCATTACAGCCATGGCCTTAAAAAGCACGATGGCAACTGTCAGCGTATTATTCATGGCCATCGCTCGCAAATTGGTATTAGTTTAGATGGTATGTCTATGCCACGCTTACAAAAGCAATGGGCAGAAAAATGGCAAGATATTTATTTAGCCACGGCTGAGGATCAAATCGCTGCAAGCGAATTAAAACACATAAGCGCTAAAAACGATGATGTGTGTTTTGCTTATACCGCTGCACAAGGTTACTTTGAAATGGCGATAAGCGAGTCACGCTGTGACATTTTACCTGTTGATACAACGGTAGAATGTATTGCTCAACACCTTGCTGAGCAAGTTAAGGCAGAATACCCAGACAAAGACGTAAAAATTATCGCATATGAAGGCGTAGGAAAGGGATCGATTAGTTATGCTTAAAACTCTTTTAGCAACAGCGCTTGTAACCACAACTAGCTTTAGTGCATTAGCGCTTGAGCTAAAAGGGCACCTTACGCAGGGCGGCTTGGTGACAGGCAAGCTTGAAAATGTAAAGTCAGTATCGTTAGATGGTAAAACATTAAAGTTATCAGACTCTGGCGATTTTGTGTTTGGCTTTGGTCGCGACGCGAAAGCAAAACATGCCCTTACGTGGGTAGATAATAATGGTAAAACACACACGCAAGATTTAATGATCACTAAACGCGATTATAAAATTGATAAAATTACCGGTGTGGCTAAAAAGTATGTGTCGCCTCCTAAAGAAGTAAGCGCACGTATTAGCCGCGAAGCGCAAGCAATACGTAAAGCGCGCGCGGTTAACTCTGATTTACAGTACTTTTTAGACCCGGTGTTAAAGCCGGCACAAGGGCGTATATCGGGTGTTTATGGTAGCCAACGTTATTTTAACGGTGAACCGCGACGCCCACATTTTGGTTTAGATATTGCCAATAAAACCGGCTCGCCTGTTTATGCTCCGATTAGTGGCACCGTGGTGTTTGCTGACCCCGATTTATACTACTCTGGCGGTACGCTTATTATTGACCACGGCCATGGCGTTACCTCTACATATATTCATTTAAGCAAATTAGATGTAAAAGTAGGCGATACAATAACCCAAGGCGACAAAGTTGCCGAAATAGGTGCGACAGGGCGTGTAACAGGCCCACACCTTGATTGGCGTTTTAACTGGGAAGGCGAGCGCCTAGACCCAGCATTATTGATGCAAGATAAGCTTGCTAATAAAAAGTAGATACTATGACAGACATTAACCGCGATGCAATTATTGCAAAGCGTATTGAAGACTCAACGACCTCGGTTACTAAAACGGTTTTTCCTGGGCGCACTAATCATCACAACACATTATTTGGTGGCGATGCGTTAGCATGGATGGACGAGGTTGCTTTTATTGCCGCCACTCGTTTTTGCCGAAAGCCGTTAGTGACTATTTCATCTGATAGAGTTGATTTTAAAGAGGCTATTCCAGCGGGTACTTTTGCTGAGCTAATTGCTAAAGTTGTGCATGTGGGCAATACATCACTTAAAGTGGATGTGGATATTTGTTTAGAAACCATGCATAAAGATGATAAGCACTCGGCGATTTCAGGCAGCTTTACTTTTGTAGCCGTAGATGATGACCACAGACCGACACCGGTTGTGTGCGATAAAATGATTTACGGTTTTGAATAAATAAATATTAAGGCAAGCGGCCTTTAAATAAGCATCTTTATTAGGTGCTTATTTAATTATAGCAAAAGAACACATCATTCTAATTAATTGTAAAAGCAATCTTAGCAACTATAAAAATATATAGATTAGATCAGCAAAGAAGGAGTTATAAAAAAGGCATGAAATACATGCCTTAAAAATAATGAATTATACAAACTATAAGTGCAGAAGTGTTAAAGCACCATAGCCGCAATCCAACCAAATATAAGTAATGGAATATTAAAATGTATAAAGGTGGGGATCACCGAATCTCGTATATGGTCATGTTGACCATCGGCATTTAAACCCGATGTTGGCCCAAGTGTAGAGTCAGAGGCTGGAGAGCCCGCATCACCTAATGCACCCGCTGTACCCACTAAAGCCGCAGTTGCCATAATCGAGAAACCTAAATCTAAACATAAAGGAACAAATAAGGTAGCTATAATTGGCACTGTAGAAAACGAACTACCAATACCCATTGTTATCAATAATCCCACCAATAAAATAGAGGCCGCAGCGAGGGGCTTATTGCCATCAAATAATGCAGCGCCACTGTGAACTAAACTTGCTACATCACCGGTTGCTTTCATTACTGAGGCAAATCCTTGAGCCGAAATCATAATAAAGCCAATCATCGCCATCATGGCGACGCCTTTACTAAATACGTCGCCGTTTTCTTCCCACTTAACAACACCAAATACACTAAATATCATTACGCCAACAAGGCCGCCTAATATCATAGAGCCACTTAGGTTTTGTGCAACCAAGGATGAAAGCACAGCAAACAAACCCACGATCATCACTTTTTTTGGCTTCTCAATGTCGCTAGCTTTGCTTTGTGTTGTTAACGGTTGCGCTTGGTAGTCACGGCGCTTTGCGTAACTTATAAACACCGCAATAATTAACCCAACCAACATACCGCAGGCAGGAATAATCATTGCCATAGGCACTTGGGTGTTAACTATGTCTAGGCCGTTATCAACTAAGTTTTTATGCAAAATAGAGTATAAGTAAATGCCACCAAATCCATAAGGCAATACCATGTAAGAGGTAGCTAAACCAAACGTTAATATACAGGCAATGGCGCGACGGTCTAAACGTAGTTGATTAAACACAACCAGCAAAGGGGGGATTAAAATAGGTATAAAGGCTATGTGCACAGGCACTAAATTTTGAGAAGAAATAGCGCAGCCTAATATAATTAATAAAATAAAATAGCTTAAAAAGGTTTCGCTGCCAGCACCTTGTGCATTCACTTTGTTTAATAGCTTTTCGGCGAGGATACGGGTTAATCCCGATTTTGAAATAGCCACTGCAAAGGCACCTAACATTGCGTAACTTAGTGCAATTTCAGCGCCTGCCGACAAACCAGAATTAAATGCATCAACACTTTCTTTTATCCCTAAACCCGCTGTTAAACCAGCTACAAGTGCACTAATTATCATAGCTACAATGACATTTACACGTGCTAAGGAGAGCCCAAGCATTAAAATAACGCCTATAACAACCGCATTCATAGTTTTCTCTATTTTGAAGATTTAATTAATTTTATCAGATCTTTAGCCTGATTTTTACGTTCTTTAGTAAAAGGTTTTTTAGCGTAGCGCACTTGGTTAAATAAATAGCTAAATTCGCTTAAAGGTTCCGCAGCATTAGGGCTTTGCTCAGCAAAGTATATTAACTGCTGATTAGGTGAATAATGACTAGGCGCCGCTATGTCGTTTTTATCTGCCCAGTGCTTAATTACCTCAAATTCTGAAACTAACGGCGGGCGTTTACTTTTATTGCGTGGCCAATTTAAATAAATAAAGTAAGCAGCAAAGCTAAAAGCAAGCCCTAAAATAACCGCTAAAGGTACCAACCAAAGATGTTTACTACCAAAAAGTGATTTTAAAAAGTTACTTTGCTTTTCTTCGTCAAAGCCAAGTACCCAGCTGGTCCATTGGTAATCAAGGGTTTCTAGTTTTAGCCTTAACCAATTAACGGCTGCAAAGTTACTTAAACTCACTAAGCCAAAATCGAGATTACTTTTAAATTCATCATTGAGTTCTTCGTTTTGCGAAAGTGAACCATTTAACCGCTCGGGGGCGACCACCGCAGTGGCATCAAAAATCTGCCACTGATTATTAATATACACTTCAACCCAAGCGTGGGCATCGTATTGCCGAACCGATAAATAATTATTTGTTTGGTTTTTTTCGCCACCTAAATAACCGCTGGCCAAGCGCGCGGGAATACCGGCGCTTCTAAAAATATACGCTGCTGCACTGGCGTAATGGCCGCAAAAGCCGCGCTTTTTATCAAATAAAAATTGATCAATAGTGCTGTCACCGGTCATTGGCTCAGGGGTTAACGTGTAACTAAATTCTTGTTTAGAAAAGTAGCTAAGCAATGCATTATAAAAGTCGCTTTGCGAGGTGGTTGATTGTTTAAGTTTGGCAGCAAGCTTGGCTGCTTGTTGGTTTGTTTGGTTATTTAAGCGTGTGTAATAAGCGGTTTGCCAATCTGAAAGTTGCTCAGTACTCAGTGCTGCACTTGATACCTGATACTGCAAGCTTTTAGCTTGATATTGTTTTTTTCGAAGTAGCCCCAGCGCATTACTTTCAACATTTTTATTGTTACTGGTTGCGTAATCAAGCCCATATAACCATTTTTGATTAGCAGGCTCGGCAATAATAGTGTAGGTATTTTGTACTGCAATTTGTTTATTGGGATCTGCGCTTTGATTATTATATTTTAATAAATCAGATGTTTTCCACGCTTTACCATCAAAGGTATCGTGCACAAGTGCTCGCCAATAATAAGGTGAGGCGGGCGTGTCGTTATCAAAACGCGCTCTAAAAACAAGTTCATCAGAATTAGACAGCTTTGCAATATCAAACGGGTCTACCTGTTCAGAAAGCCCTGTTTTAGCAAGCTTGGGCCCAGGTAACTGCCAAAAAGCGGGCATTTTAGGTAAAAACAACAACAAAAATATAGCTAAGGGCAAAGCAATAAATAACAGCTTAGCACTTTGTTTAGAGGCTAATTTTAAACTATGAGAAGATTCAATTAAGCTCAATACAGCAAAATTGAGTAAAAATAGGGTGCTCATGGTTAAGGTGGTTATTATGCTTTGGTTAAACAAATACGCCGATGAAATAGAAAAAAACGTGAGTGTGACAATAATATGGTAATGTTTTTTTGTTTTAGCCTGCAGTAATTTAAAAATACTAGAGAGCAATAACATAGCAACAAACAATATGACTGTATCGCCTATACCTATGGTGTAAATCATTAATATTAAGGCTAATCCAGCCAAAATATTTGCAAGCCACGCGTTAGGTTTAGGGTTGTTAGTCAGTGTTAAGTACACGTTCCAAAGGCATAAAAGCGATAAAACCCCAATAAAGAGTATGGGCATATGCGATAAATAAAACGCAAATAAGCAGGCGTATATAAAGCTCATTGCTAAATTAATTGCCCGGTAATTTAATAGCTCAGCCATTATTTGCTCCGCCGTATTCGCTCAGAAGTGCTAAACACTGTGATTTATCGTGCGTATCGTTAGTTGCTTTGTAACTTGCTGAGGGCAAAATTAGTGTAAACGGCGTGTTGTTTTCGCATGCATTACACACTAAAAAGCAAAGCTGACTCAAGCGTTGCTCGGTGTTACCCGTTAGCAGGTTAAAATCAAAAACAATATCGGACTTTTTATAATCTATAAATTCTTTTACGAGTAACTGCTGCGATTTAGCATAATGTTTCCATGAAATTCGCTGCAATCCCATTTCTGGTAAATGCGTAATTAGTTCATCAAACTCTTCGCTGCCGGGCTCTTTAATACTGCCTGTTTGCGTTGTGTGTTCAAACGTACTGTTGTAAGTGTCGTTTAGTACATGCTCTGGCGCAGGGTAAACGTAAACAGAGTCATTGGGTTGTATATAACTCCACACGCTTACCAGCCCAAATGGGTAATTACTGTGTATTTTAAAACGTTCAAGGGTATATTTACCGCGGGCATTATAAGGTAGGTTAATAATTAAAGCGCTGTCTTTGGGCGTAACTTGCGTTAAGTGCTTTGCGTATTCTGAGTCACTCGAGTAGCCAAGCGATACTGATTGAGTAAGTGTAGGGGCTTTTAAAATAAATTTAACCGAGCCTTTATTTGGTGAGAAGCTGGCAAAACTTTTTATATATTGAACTTTTAGCCCTTTGGCATTTGTATAACCAAGCAGAACGGCAATAATCATCACCACAAACATTAAATAAGCCATTACCAAAATTAAGTTATTTTGATAATTAATGCCCATAACAAAATTTAAAATAGCCACAATAATAAAGTAAAAGCCGAGCTGCGAGGGCACTACATATATATTGTTATGAGCCAGCGTAATGGATTGCTTTGAATGCTTGTTTTTAAGTAGTTTATTAAGTAAACGCTTTTTTAATGCGCCTAATATACCGACCTTTTCGGCTTTTTTTCTAAATAACACGTTAAACTGGCACAGCAACGGTTTTTAAAATTTCATTTACTTGCGCTTCGCCCGACTCGTTATGCAAACCTAATCGGTGCTGGCACACACTTGCAAATACAGCTTGTACATCGTCAGGAGTTACAAACTCTCGCCCTTCAATAAATGCCCACGACTTAGCCGCTTTTGCCAGCGCCATACTTGCCCGTGGAGACAGCGAGCCTGCAAATGCTGCGCTTTGACGAGTGTGCGTTACTAATTCAATAATGTAATCGATTACAGGGCTACTTATCACAATTTGGTTAATCAAGGTTTGAATTTGCTGTAGCTGATAAGCGTCTATTCTTTGTGGTAATTGGCTGTAGTCTCGCGGTTTAATGTTTAAAATAAGTTGTTTTTCAGCCTCTTTAGGAGGAAAACCTAAACTTATGCGCATTAAAAATCGATCTAACTGCGATTCTGGAAGTGGGTAAGTACCCGACTGATAAAGCGGGTTTTGCGTGGCAATTACAAAAAAAGGATTTGGTAACGTGTACTTAGTACCATCTACTGTAACTTGCTGCTCTTCCATTGCCTCAAGCAATGCACTTTGCGTTTTAGGGCCCGCGCGGTTTATTTCATCTGCTAATACAACTTGGCTAAAAATCGGCCCCTTGTGAAATGTGAACGTGTGCTCATTAGCGTTAAATACATTGGTTCCCAAAATATCGGCAGGTAAAAGATCGCTTGTAAATTGTATACGCTGATACGACAGCCCAAGCACTGCAGCAAGTGCATGTGAGAGCGTAGTTTTGCCCATACCAGGTAAATCTTCTATCAGTAAATGTCCTTCACTGAATAAGCAGGTGAGTGCTAGTTTTATTTGTTGTTTTTTTCCAAAAATAACACTCGATAAATCGTCGATAATTGCCGTAACAGTGCTTTGCATACTGACCTTATTTTATTCGCTTAGTTCGAGGCGCTTCATAACAGAATTAACTTTTTTAGCGTTAAAAGGTTTTTCTATAAAGCCTTTAGCGCCTAATTCCCATGTGTTTTGCACGTTTTCAAGGGTGTTATGACCCGAGCACATAACAACGTGAGCGTGAGGGTAGCTATCATTAATATGTTCTAGAATATCAGAGCTTTCAGAATCAGGTAAGTCCACATCCAAAAATATGACATTGGGTGATTTTTTATCAAGAAGGGGTTTTGCAGAAAGGTAATCGTTGCTTTCTAAAATATCTTCAAAGCCTAGCTCCGTTAATATTTGGTTTAGGTAGTCACGTATTTCTTTAACGTCATCAATAATAAGTATAGGCTCAAGCGGGCGCACAAATTCCATATGTTAATTACTTCTATTTTTTATACATCTAAAGTAATTTAATTTTATGCTAAGCACTGTATAAGCTCAAGAAAGTAAATCAAAAAACAACCAATTAGCGCTTTTACGCGCCTAAACCTGCCGTATTAATTAAACGCCCATACCATTTAATTGGTTAATAAATGTTAAATAACGATCTTCAATAGCCCTCTACAGAACACTTTAAATAAGACTTTAGTCATAACTGGCAATTTTATTTTGGAATTCAAAACTATTAAACCCTTGTTTATAAATGTAAATTTTTATAAACACGATTTCATGTAAATGTTTTGTAATAAAAGATGTTGACGTTACATTATTCATTTGTGATTATGCCCATTAGCTGAGCCAATGCCCATTACGAAGTTTAAAAACACATTTAAATAAAATGCCCATTTGCTTTAGCTGCACACTGAAAATACACAACACACTAAATAGAGAGTTCATTATGTTAAATAATAAGAAAGCTAAATTTGCGCTAACTTTAGTAGCAGCAGCGTTGGCGGCGCCTGCACAAGCAGAAATGTCAGATTACTTTGACCGCCTTGACGTTAACTTTCTAGCAATGCAAAACTTTCAGTCTATACAAGCTAAAGACGGTGCATTTCGTCCTGGAGATGAAGAGCAATCATCAGGTTTTGGGCGTATTAGAGCTAACTTGATGCTTAAGTTTCATATAAATGAATACATTACTGCCGACATTGATATAGCCGAAGAGCCAAACGATTTTGGCGGCGGCGACCGTGATTTTTCGTTCCATAACGACTTTGCAGGTATTGAATTTGATTTACTTGGCTTATACGGCACACCAAACGAAAACGAAAATTTAACGCTTCGTTTAGGTAATATTGGCGCGTCTCCATTTCAGTTTAAAGGTTTTCAAGACGGCGCTGATAACCAAGGTAATGCCTTAATTGGTAACGGCATTAACGACTACGCAACCGCAGAAAACGGTGCACAATTAAGCTACACAGAAAATTTTGATAGTGGTGTGCTTCGTTCTTATAACGTGGCAGGTCACATTACTACATCAAGTTTTGGCGAAGCATTTCAAGAAGATAGAGGCTTTAATTACCGCTTACAAGGTACATTAGAGTTTGAAGGTGGCTTTAAAGTTGGCTTAAATTACTTACAAGCAAACCAAGGCGATCAACTTCGTTTTGAAAATGGCGTAGCGAGCTTAGATGGACTCACAACAACAAATTACCGTTTTGGTGATGGCGAAAACTATAACTTTTCGGCTTCTCCTTCAAGCGAACGTGATACTCACGTAGGTGTTATGCCAGGGCTTGATCAGTCTATCATTCAATTAAATTTAGCGTATCAGCCATCAGATCAAACCAGCATCATTTTAATGTTGGGTAAATCGTCTGACGATTACACCTTTGCAGACTCTGCAGGTAACGCAGTGGCAGGTATTACCTACTTTGGTACAGATGGCGTGGCAGACGAAAACGGTACCACGTTTGATTCTAACAGTGTAATTAAAGGCGAAAGCTCAGTAGAATATTACGCAGTTGAAGCACAGCAATATATCATTCCTGAAAAACTTTACGTAGCCGCGCGCTATGCAGAGTCAGAAAACACTTCCGATTTAATCAGCCAAAACGATAACACCGTTGAGCGCTTACAAGTAGCCGCAGGTTACTGGTTTACAGATTCTACACTTTTAAAAGTTGAGTATGTAAATCAAGAAGAAGGCGTAAACTCAGGCGGCCAAATTGGTCGTGGTTTTGACGGTTTCACCTCAGAAATCTCAGTTAAATTTTAAATAGCTTACTAACTTACTGTTTGGTTTAAAGGTAATTTCAGCGCTGTAAATACGTTGAAATTACTCACCGCTTTATTTACTAAGGCGCTTTACAGTTATTTTTTTAAGCGTCATTTAACATATTTATGAGGGTTAACCCGATGAAAACTAAATTATTAATGCTCGCGTGTTCAGTTATGGCTATTAACGTAGCCGCTAAAGAAACCATAACCATTGCCACTGTTAATAATGGTGACATGATCACCATGAAAGAGCTTAGCAATCATTTTGAAGAACAAAACCCAGATATTTCATTAAAATGGGTAACACTAGAAGAAAATATTTTACGTCAACGTGTAACAACCGATGTTGCCACAAAAGGCGGCCAATACGACGTAATGACAATTGGCACATATGAAGTGCCAATTTGGGGTAAACAAAACTGGCTAACTGAGCTTGATAACCTAGGTGAAAATTACGACGTTGATGACTTACTACCGGCTATTCGCAGTGGCTTAACGATAGATAACAAATTATACGCGGCCCCATTTTATGGCGAAAGCTCTATGGTTATGTACCGTACAGACCTAATGGAAAGAGCCGGCCTAGAAATGCCAAACGCGCCTACGTGGAGCTTTATTCAAAAAGCTGCAAAAGCGATGACCAATAAAGATGAAGGTGTTTATGGCCTTTGCTTACGCGGTAAAGCGGGTTGGGGCGAAAATGTTGCTTTAATTACTTCAATGGCAAATTCGTTTGGCGCTCGCTGGTTTGATGAAAATTGGAAACCACAATTTAACACCCCTGAATGGAAAGCCACACTCCAGTACTATGTAGATGTTATGAAAGAGTCTGGACCTGCGGGTTCGTCAGCGAATGGGTTTAACGAAAACCTAGCGTTATTTCAAACGGGTAAATGTGGTATTTGGATTGATGCAACGGTTGCTGGCGCATTTGTAACCAATAAAAAAGATTCTGAAGTCGCTGATAAAGTAGGCTTTGCACTTGCACCAGATAATGGCTTAGGTAAACGTGGTAACTGGCTATGGTCATGGACACTTGCAATTCCTTCTAGTAGTAAAAAATCTGATGCTGCAATGAAATTTATTAGCTGGGCTACATCAAAAGAGTACAGCCAATTAGTTGCCGATAACAAAGGCTGGGCAAAAGTACCGCCGGGTACTCGCGCATCACTTTATGAAAACGAGCAATACATGAATGCAGCACCGTTTGCACAAATAACGCTTGATTCTATTAATTCGGCCGACCCGAAAAACCCTACTGTTAAACCCGTGCCTTATGTTGGCATTCAGTTTGTAGCTATTCCTGAATTTCAAGGAATTGGTACTGCTGTTGGGCAGCAGTTTTCCGCTGCACTTACTGGGCAAATGACTGTTGAGCAAGCGCTTAACACATCACAACGCCTAGTTGAGCGCACAATGCGTAAAGCGCGCTACCCAAAATAAATAAGTAGGCGGGTAAGTTTAACGCTTACCTCGTATTTTTCGTCAGCATTAGCATGTTATCTAGTAGCCGTTTGTCGTTGTTGCTAAGGTTAATGCTGACTTTTTCAAGGTCACTGATATGGCAACTACACAGTCTCGTACGCTTGCACGCATAATGCTATTTCCTAGTGTAATTTTATTACTAGGATGGATGATAGTGCCGCTGTGCATGACACTCTATTTCTCGTTTGTAGATTACAACTTACTTATTCCTGGTGAACGCGAATTTGTAGGCTTTTTAAACTACGAGTTTTTTTTAACAGATCCCGCATTTGTTGAATCCTTTTTTAATACCCTTTATTTAGTAACGGGTGTATTAGCTATCACAATTTGTGGTGGTATCGGTTTAGCTGTTCTCCTCGACCAAGCAATATGGGGGCGAAACTATGTTCGTATTATGGTTCTCGCCCCATTTTTTGTTATGCCAACCGTATCGGCTTTGGTGTGGAAAAACATGTTTATGAACCCTGTAAACGGATTATTTGCACACTTTGCAATTTGGCTCGGGTTTGAACCTATCGACTTTTTTGCGCAAATGCCTTTGTTTTCAATCATTATTATTGTTTCTTGGCAGTGGTTACCGTTTGCAGCGTTGATATTACTCACGGCAATTCAATCCCTTGACCGCGAACAACTCGAAGCTGCCGATTTAGATGGTGCAGGGCCTTTTAGTAAGTTTTTTTACATCGTGCTTCCGCATTTATCACGCGCTGTTACCGCTGTTATTTTAATTGAAACTATATTTTTACTTTCTATTTTTGCAGAAATTTTAGTGACAACCAGTGGCGGGCCTGGGTATGCATCAACCAATATTACTTACTTAATTTACACCCAATCGTTATTACAATTTGATGTAGGCGGGGGCTCAGCAGGGGGCATAGTTGCAGTAATTATTGCCAATATTGTAGCCATATTTTTAATGCGCCTTATTGGTAAAAACTTAGAGGGTTAATCATGGCTAGTGCAGCAAATAAAAAATCAAAACTAATTTATACCCTGGCAGCATGGACCATCAGTGGGATGATATTTTTCCCAATTTTGTGGACACTAATCACCAGTTTTAAAACCGAAGCAGAAGCAATATCAGCCACACCAGCGTTATTTGCTTTTGATTGGACACTGGAAAACTATCAAGATGTGTTAGCCCGCTCGCCATATTTTGATCACTTTTGGAACTCAGTGGTTATATCACTCGGCTCAAGTTTATTGGGCTTATTAATAGCCGTACCAGCCGCGTGGTCAATGGCGTTTGTGCAAACGAAAAAAACTAAAAACCTACTTATGTGGATGCTTTCTACAAAAATGCTCCCGCCGGTAGGGGTGTTAATTCCTATTTATTTACTCTTTAGAGACTTTGCCTTATTAGATACAAAACTGGGCTTAGTTATTGTTATGACCTTAATAAACTTACCGATTATGGTATGGATGTTATACACCTACTTTAGAGAAATTCCGGGTGAAATTTTAGAAGCGTCACGAATGGATGGTGCAACTATTGGCGAGGAAATATTTCATGTATTACTGCCAATCGCATTACCCGGCATAGCCTCAACATTACTGTTAAACGTAATTTTGGCATGGAACGAAGCATTTTGGACACTCATTTTAACCGCTGCGAATGCCGCACCACTAACGGCATTTATTGCCAGTTACTCAAGCCCAGAAGGGTTATTTTACGCCAAGTTGTCGGCAGCTTCTGCCATGGCCATTGTGCCAATATTAATTCTTGGTTGGTTTAGTCAAAAACAATTAGTGCGCGGCTTAAGCTTTGGCGCAGTAAAGTAGGAGAACACACATGGGCAGCATCACACTAAAAAAAGTAACTAAAAGTTTTGATGAAGTTAACGTAATTAAACCGCTTGATTTAGAGATAAAAGACGGTGAATTTATTGTATTTGTAGGGCCATCAGGCTGTGGTAAATCAACATTACTACGTATGATTGCCGGATTGGAAGACACAACCAGCGGCACAATTGAGATTGATGGCCAAGATGCCACAAAGACGCCACCGGCAAAACGTGGTTTAGCTATGGTCTTTCAGTCGTACGCTCTGTACCCGCACATGAGTGTACGCAATAACATTGCGTTTCCACTAAAACGTGCAAAAGTAAGCCCTGCTGAAATTGAAAGTAAAATAGCAAATGCCGCTAAAATACTTAATTTAACTGATTACTTAGACCGTAAACCAGGGCAATTATCGGGCGGGCAACGCCAACGTGTAGCAATAGGGCGTGCAATTGTTAGGCAACCGTCGGCTTTTTTGTTTGACGAACCGCTTTCAAATTTAGATGCATCACTGCGTGTAAATATGCGCTTAGAAATTTCTGAGCTACACAAAAGCTTAGCTACAACAATGATTTATGTAACACATGATCAAGTTGAAGCGATGACAATGGCAGACAGAATTGCGGTATTTAATGGCGGGATTATTGAGCAAGTCGGTACGCCACTTGAGCTGTATCAGCACCCAGTAAATAAATTTGTGGCAGGCTTTATTGGTTCACCAAAAATGAACTTTATTGTAGTAGATAACGATAGCCATGCACAAACGCACAGTTTGGGTGTACGTCCTGAGCACTTTGAAATTTCAACTGAGTCAGGAACTTGGCAAGGTACTGTAGGCGTAATCGAGCATTTAGGTTCTGAAAGCTTTTTACATGTAACTATTAACGATGGCAGTACGGTTACGGTAAAAGCAGATGGCGATTGCCCACTACAATATGGCGATACAATTTATTTAAGTGCGCCTGAGCACAAGGTACATAGATTTGATAAAAATGGTTTAACGATTAAAAACCCAACAGTTTAATCCGCCGTTTTCACCCAATACTTTAGGAATAGCAAATTTACCTAAAGTATTGGTTATTAAATTAATGTGACACTTCGGCATTTTATAAATGAATGATATATTTGCAAATATTATAAAATGATTTATCGCTAAAACTAAGCGGCTTATCAAAATAAGAGGTTTATGTGGCAAAGCTATCAAATACAGAAATACGTAAGCTCGATGATGCAGCTAGAGCAGGGTGGCTCTATTATGTTGCGGGTAAAACACAAGACGAAATTGCCAAGAAGCTCAATGTATCTCGTCAATCGGCTCAACGTATGGTGGCATTATCTGTAAGCCAAGGGCTTATTAAAGTAAGGCTCGATCATCCTATTGCTAAATGTATGGATTTAGCAGAAAAAATTAAAAGCCGTTTTGGCTTAGACTCTTGTGAAGTAGTGCCTAGCGATGGCTCAGATCCAAACTCTACAGTGGGTTTAGCGCAAGCCGGTGCTGCTGAAATACAACGCCATTTAAAATCAGAAACACCGAAAATTTTAGCTATGGGTACTGGGCGCGTATTACGTGCATGTGTTGATGAACTGCCAACGCTAGATTGTAGCCAACACAAAGTAGTGGCGATGCTAGGTAACATGGCACTTGACGGGTCGGCTTCACCTTATGATGTAGTTGTTAGAATGGCCGAGCATATAAATGCAAAGCATTACCCAATGCCGCTTCCTGTATTACCAAGAAGTGTTGAAGAGAAACAGCAATTGCATTCACAACATAATATTACCAGTAACTTAAAATTGGCCACCCAAGCCGACGTAACATTTGTGGGTGTAGGTAGCCTAGGCGAAAAATCGCCATTGCATATTGATGGCTTTGTTGATGAGCAAGAGCTAAAAGAGCTACAAAATTTAGGGGCTGTGGGTGAAATGATCAGCTGGGTTTACGACAAACGCGGCCAATTAATTGACTGCACTGTAAACCAACGTGTTGCCAGTACGCCATTAAAAATTGAAGGTAATAAACAAATTTACGCTATAGCCGCCGGTGAAGATAAAGTACTTGCGATACTTGGTGCAGTTAGATCGAATATGATCAGCGGTTTAATTACTAACGAATACACAGCAGAACGTATTTTAAGTATGGATTAGCCAAGGTTGTTTTAGGTAGCTTTTTAAAATCTACGGATGATAACTGACTAACTGAGCCTTTATTTTTCAAAAAGGAAAACTAACAGGCTCATTTAAAATACCAATAAAGTTTTAATAAATTTAGGCTTTTTATAAAACGTTTTAAATAGCGCTGTAATAAAAGAGCGCCGCAATGAAAGAACGTTGATGAAAATAGCAAAACAAAAACTGCTGTGGTAAAAATTTTAAAGTAGCCAATGCTTAAAGTTCTTTGCAAGTAATATAGTTAGTAAAGTTTTGAGTGTAATGGATAATAAAAGCGTAATGACCAGAAATAAACTAAAAGCACTTAGCAAAGTAAGGCTTGGTATAGCTTGGTAAAAATAATCCTAATGTCCGATACCGTCTAGTATTGGACATAGCAGGAGTGTAATACGCACTCCTTATTATAATATAGATAACTACCTATAATTTATATTATGTTAAATAAGGTGGATTAATACATAATCAAAGTAACTATGCTTCTATTATTTAGGTATAAACCCCTATTTTTGGTGTTTTGAGTAATAGTCGTTTTAAAGTTGGTCTTTCAGTTAACCGTTTAAATTGTTATGCACAGTAACTTTTAACAACAACTTACGGACTAGTTTTTACACTGATATTTTCGCAACTATTTATGTAGCCTTTCAATCTTATAAAACCAAGCAATTACAAATTCCATATAGCAGCCTCTATATTCCCTTTATGAAAATTAATTACCTTTTTAAACAGAATCAAATTTAGTAATCGTTGTTTCTATCATTTTATTTAGAGCTAACTTACTGCTACAAGATTTTTTGCGACTCATATCAGGTTTAATTTAAAGCCTTAGATTTAAGTTCTTCAAAACCTAAGGCCTAACGCAAAAATAATATGACTTAGTTACAACCTAGTTCAGACCTTAAACCATATATTGATGATTCAATTGTTTGTGCACTGTTATACGATAAGTTTGGCATTACATTTATACCTGAGCGCGATTCAACTTCATCAATACTTACTTCGGTATTACAAAAGTTATCACTGCGATTTGCTGTTTGCTCCATAATAAATGCCGATGCTTTAATTGTGCTACCAGTTTGCTGCATAACAATTTTAAAATAGCCACTTGGAATGGTATGCGCTTCGTTAGCTTGTGGTAACTCTGCAAAATAATATTCGTATAATGGACCTGTTACTACATATAAATCATTTCCATTTCCTACGTGATTTCGCACTGCAGATTCAAGCCTAACCCATGGGCCTTGATTTAATGCGGATGATTGCGGCGTAATATTAGAAAGTAAGTTTGTTAGTTTCCAATCATCCGTATTGCTAAAAGATGCTAATGGAACTTGATGGCCTCTATCGGTATTTATTGTTGCATATGCATCAGTATAATCATTAGGCTCTAACGTGTAATGTGAGTATAGGTCAGGATCGGCTTTCCAACTTCTGCTTCTCGATGGTCCACTCATAGTGCTAATCGTAACATGGTAAGCTACCCAATCTGCAAACTTTGTATAACGATTATTTTTTAAAGTATAAATACTTCGCTCAATTGTATTACCATTATTCAAACCTGTTGGGCAACCTTGTAAACAATTGTCTGCACTTGCAATGTGCGCAAAACATAAACCTGTAAGTACTATTGATGCCTTTATTATTGTCTTCATTGTTTTATCCTCAATTAAATGAGGGTAAAAATTAGCAGTACATTATTACAGCAATATGTATCTAACTAATTGTTTATAAATACAATAATATCGTCTTAGGCTTTTGGTATTACTAATAAAAGTCGCAAGTATACAGTTACCCTCGCCTTATATTCAACGTAGTAACGTCACTTGTAGACATAGCGAATGAAGGGGTTTTTATATACCTATATGTATTATGTTAAATTGATCTCTTTGTGATTTTCTATGCGTAATCACCCTGATATAAAGCGTATACGCACAATTTTAATGTGTGAATGTTGAGCAATTAATAGCGATTTATACTTAAATGGTTTAATACTAAAAATAGATGAAAACAAAAAGCCGTTTGAATAACTAATTATATAAAAATTAATACAGCTCAAACGGCATGGTTTTATATACATGTTAGCCAAAGTGGCTAACTAGGCCTTTAAAACTAAGGTGTTTTAAAACTTTTTATCAGCCAAAAATTCACCCATTAACGAAGTTACTCGTTCTGGTTTTTCATCTATAACCCAGTGCCCTGCTTTTTCTATCCAAGTTAGTGTTGCATTTGGTAAGGTTTGAGCTAACTGAGGTGCATATTTAGGTTTTTGAAAGTTATCTTCATCACCCCATAAAATGAGGGTTTCATGCTTTAAGCTTTTAAGCTCACCGGCAATTGCTTGTGTGTACTCTTTATTAAGTCGGCGCATATTATTGAATAACGCTGCTTTACCTTGCTCATTACTCCATTGCTTTAAATACTGTTTTTTCAGCTCATCGGTCATTATGCTTTTATCGTATACACCTTTTGGCATAAAATCATTTAGCGTATCAACAAACTCATCAACTGATGTTTCTTGCTCTACACCAGGTTTAAGCAAAGGTTCAAACTCGGGTATTGGCCAAGAATCAAAGCAAACACTATCAATTAATATTAAGCTGTTTACTTTATCTGGGTAATTTACCGCCATGAGTTGTGCAATTCCGCCACCTATATCATGAGAGGCAATGTTTGCTTTAGCAATACCTAGCTCATCCATAAATTGACTGATTATTTTGCATTGGGCATTAATTGATACATCGGTATTTTTTGGCATATCCGATTCGCCGTAATTGAGTAAATCAGGTGCAATAACACGATGTTGCTCACTCAGTGTTGGCATAACATTTCGCCATAACGATTTGTTAGTCGGAATACCATGTAATAATAGTAGAGGTGTGCCCTCGCCCATTTCTTGATACGCAATTTTGTGGCCTTCTACGGTAATGGTTTGTGTTTTACTCATACTTAATATCCTCATCAATATTTAAAATTTAGCCTAAACCTGTGTATGTATAGTGATGAGCAATTATCATCCCAGCTTGTTTTTTACATAATTTTCTTGAGGTTTTAATAATTACAAATACCTGAGAGCCTTTTAAAACGCGCTCTGTGGCTATTAATAGTAAGTAGGATTTATTTTGAGTTAAGCGAAAAGAATAAATAAAAAGAGTTATAAAATAACCTTCATTTTTAAAATTATGAAATAAAGTAGCAGCTACATGAAATAATTACTGCCGGTTTGGGCCTATTAAAAATAATAGGCCCTGTGTATTTTACAGTTTTATATTGTTTAATTTGGCCTAGCTTAGCAAATGCTTAATTTTATTAATTAATACTTGCTGCTTTACTGGTTTTTCAAGCATGTCGTCAAACCCAAGCTCAACATACTTAGCATTACTATTTGTGTCAGAATCTGAAGTGTGTGCAATAATTTTGGTTTGCTTGTCTGCGTTATGTTTTTTTATTTTAAGCATCGCGTCTGTGCCCGAGAGTTATGGCATAACAATATCCATTAAAATAATATCGTAATTATTTTGCGACACCATCAACATAGCTTCTATTGCATTGCTTGCATAATCTATTGCTACGTTTTCATCTTTCAGCATGGCTTTAATAACCATTTCTACGAGCGGTTCATCATCAACTAATAACAACGATTTGGTGTTGTTAAATTCTGTATGCGTTGTAGTTACAGTAATGGGTTCTTGCTTGTTTGCACTTACGGGTAACAATTCTACCGTGTTAACTAATAACGATAAATTAATAGATGTTGTTTTACCGCGCTCGTGCACAGTAATATTTTTACCGCCGAGCATTTTAAAAATTGAGATAAAAAACCGCAGCTCTAAAGTAGCATCAAAATTAATATCGCTTTCAAAAGACCGTTGTTTGCTTACCATTTGTAACTGACTATAAAAATTCCCCTGATTTGCTAAGTTATTTATAGAAAAATCCAGCGACAAATAATGTTTACCTTGCTCGTTAATCAGCTCAGAATTTAACGACAATTTGCCTTGATGTGTGCTTTCTATAAGCTCACTAGCCAGCTGAATAATTAATTGCATAATCAGTTTTTCATCACTGCTTATGCCTTTATCTATGGGCACATTGTTATTAATAATTATATTTTTATCATCAGAGTCTTTATTAAGAATATCGGCCGTATTTTTAAGTAAGTCAGCTAAATTAATAGCGCTCATTTTAAGCTTTAATTTACCGGTATCGGTTTTATTTATATTAACCAACTGCTGCACAACACAACTTAACTGTGTGCATGCATTTTCTAACTCATTGCTAAAATTGGCTTTACTGTTTTTATAATTAAGCTCTACTATAGATTGCAGAGAACTAAGTGGCGCTTTTAATTGCATTGCTAAGCGTGCTACAAATTTATCTTTGAGCTGGTTAGCTTGCTTAGATTTTTCTACTACTTGGGCAAGTAATAACTCTTTTTGATGCGCTTGTGTTTCATCTCTAAAGTAACAAACAAAGCCACCAAAGTCGGTATGCCTTTGCACAACGGTGATCCAGCGGCCATCGCTAAATCCTATATCTATTAATTGGCTATGTTCATTAGCTAATTTATTATGTTCTTGATAATGGGTAATAATATTATTTTGTTGAGAAATACTCATTATTTGGCTGTAACTTAATTGCTTATTGTTTTGAATAACATGAGAAAACAATTCGTTAAATGCCTGATTAGTTATTACCGGAAATTCGTTACTATTAAAAATGGCAAAGCCATGCGGCAGCGCATCAAGCGAGCTTGAAAACAGCGATTCTCTATTAAGTATAAGGGTATTTTTTTGTTTAATTTCGTCATGTAAGCGCCTTGGTAAACGTAAAAAATAATAAACAAATGCAAATATAGCTAAGCTAATTAATGCCAGTTTAAATAAGTCGAACCTAGATACATTAGCAGGCGTTATTGGTTTAATGGGTTGCACATGCAAGCGCCACGTAGCAGGAAAACGACTACTTGCTGCGCTTATGCTGTTAGGGATAGTTTTAAAATTTAGCTCCCCCCTACTTCCTAATATAAACTGAGGGGTTGATATAAATAAATTATAATTTTGCGTATTTAGTTTACCTATTATGGCATTTAAAAACTTACTTAAATCAAAGGCTGTGAGTGTATAAATAGCGCTATTACCCATGTTTATTTCTGAAATTAAAAACGCTGTATCGGCAACAGTAAATACCTCTACTGATTGTTTATTTGCGCGCATTGAAAATGCGTTTAGCCAATTAGTAAAGCCATAAGCTGCTAAATCAAAGTTGTTTTTAGACCATATGGCAAGTTGTTTATAGTCATTATCAAATACAACAAAACCTTTATACGTTAAACTGCTTGATACCTGCGTTTTTACTAAATCACTTAATTGTTGCTGAGTATAACTTTGTTGGCTTTTTAAAAAGCCTGCGACAATTTTATCTTTTTGAGTAATGTAAAGTGCTTGGTTGTCAAAACGCTCTAATGCATCAAACAGCGTTTGCCTTAACTGCTGAGTTTGTATGGCATAGGCACTTTTTTTATCTTTTTTATCTAACGTATATAAAAGCAAAGCCGAGAACGAGCAAATAACCAGCGCAATTAAAAAGGCCACCGGCGCTAAGCTAAATAAGTGAACAAATCGATTCAGTGATTTTGTCTCACTCGGTTTAATTGTCTTAGTTGGGGTAAAATGCTTATTAAGCTGGGTTTGCAGTAATTGCGCAAAAGATACAAATTGCTCTTTTTGAGAGCCAATAAGTGTTTTAGGTGAAATATCGGCAATGATCAGTACGCCAATTAAGCTGTTATCTAAATTATAAATGGGATATTGAGAGTAAAAGCGTACCTGTTGGCAGCGCCCTTTTGTTAGTGGGTCAAATAAGGTGTCTTCAATTATGTAGAGTTTTTCTTGTGTGCACGTTTGTGCCAAGCTATTTAATTCACTGTCGGCTTTGTATGGGTCATCGCAGCTAATAATTTGTTGCGTATACAAGGCATTATAATCAACGAATTTAACAATAGAAACATCGTAAAACTGCTTCATTAGGGTCAGTGTTTCGGTTATTTCTTGTTTTATTTCATCTATTTGTGTGTTGTTAAATTCATTTATATTATTTGCATATAAGCTGTTCATGGGCGCACTCCTTCACCTTTCGGCGGTGTAGAAATCCAACGCGTGCTGTTAGCACTTGTATGTGATGGAAGTTTTACTCTAAATGGCGGAAGTAAGTTATTTAAAGCAGGTTCGCCTTGTACATTTAACACCGGCTCTGCCGAGGTTAAATTGAGCGAAGCCTCGCAGTAAGTTACGCCAGGCTCTATGCCAATAAGGGCCAGCGTTTGAATAATTATGTCGTTATTTATTAAATCGATACCTAGCAGCTCAAAAGTTGTTTCTAAAATAGTAAATACCAGTGTTTCTACTATATTTTCATCTTCTTCTAGTTGCGTACCATGTGGGCAGCAAATACCGCCTAGCTCTACATCTACACTGCTTGCTACACCTATGAGCGACAGTGCATCAAGCGCGGTTCCTAATAACACTTCAACTTGTGGCAAATATAAATCAAGAATATCGCCTTGCGGCTCATACCCTGTTTGGCAACTATTGCACGACTGCGATAATTGCTGACTGTCTATGCCTAGTAACGGATTACCAAGCGCAGTTACACCAACCAAGCAACTACTATCGGCTTGTTGTTTAGCAATTGAAAAGCTTTCGCATGGGTTACCAGTAACTACCTTTTGAGACATATAGCGCGATACAATCTCGTCACCTGTTGCGGGGCACGCTAATGCTGTACTTTTTAGTAATTGCCCCATTACGGAGTTACTTAATTGGCCAATGGCATAATTAGGGCCTTGTTGTAGCGCATTTATATAACTTACATTGCCACTATTCGCGGTGTTACTAACTCCTAAACTATCTGAAAACTCATCACTTAAACTTTTTATACACGGGTTGCCTTGGCAATTAGGCGCATCGTAATAAATGGCTTCTCGTGAGGTGAACCTGTCATCGCGTATCCCAATTAAAGCGCGGTATGTTGAATTTGCTTGGCGGTCTGTGTAAAAAATTAAAGGCGCTTGGTGCTCATCAAACCCAATGGCGATTCCCAAAGGAGTGTTATTAGCATCAACCACTGTTATTTGGTTATCTACCTTTGTGTGATAGCGCTTAATAAGTGCATCGCGCACTAAAATAACACCCCCAATAGAGCCAATAATTAAAATGGTAATAATTAAAATCAGCTCAATAGTGAGTATGTAGCCCTTTTGGTATTGTTTATTCATAGAGCGCTCCTATAGCACTTCAACCAGCATTTTTAGTACATTCATTACCTGCAGCGCTGCAGGAAAGAACACCAGTACTAAAAACATAGGAAAACAAATTAAGATAATGGGAAAGGTGGTATGCAGTGCTTTTTTATTTACTTTTTTAGCTAATAAAATATTTTTTTTAAGCGCAAAGCTTTCTAATTGTGACTCAACCGCCTGTATTAATGGGGTGCCAAGCTTAGAGCCAATAAGCATTAAATTAGCTAATTTTTTTAAACCCGAAACCTCTGTTCTGTCATATAACGAATTAAAGGCTGTTTCGCGGTCTTTACCGGCACTGAGCTCAAACAAAAATAGTTTAAGCTCTTTATATAAAGGGTGTTTTTTACTTAACCCGTGATCAACCGCTAAAGCAAATGCGCGCTCTAGCGAAAAGCCAGCGCGCATATACACTAACAGCACACTTAAAAAAAACTCTAAGCTATTGTTTATTTGTACTTTACGATGGCCTTTTTTAAATAAAAACCACATATCAGGCGCAAAAAAGCTAATAAAACAGATAATGGCTACAAGCGGTGTACTTAATACATAACCAGTGATCTCTATGGCAGTATAAGCACAAAATGTGGCGGAAATTTTAAAGCAGTACATGCTCAATAAAATTTTATTTAACTGATACCCTGCCTGTCTAAATTGGTTTTTTGAAATAACAATTAATGGATACCAATTTATATTGGTTTTGATAGGTTGCTGAACCTCAGCCTTTAATGACTGCTTTTGAATATGGATAAATGCACCCATACTCACCAATAAGCCAACAAATAAAAATAGGTCTATCATAGCGTTACCCTCAAGCTTAGGCGAAGCCATAAAAAGCCAAATAACTGGCAAAGCACAGCAACGGTAATAAACGCCATGCCATTGGGGTTATTTAACAGCGGATCGAACCAGGTTGGATCTGTGTAATTAAATAAAGGCACTAAAGCGTAGGGTAAAACGCCACTAAACAGCGCAGCGTATTTAGTACCAGAAAGCTTAGCTTTGAGCTGCTGGCGATCTAGCGTTCTTAACGACATCATTTTGCATACACTTTTAAGCATGTCAGTTAAATCGCACTGGCTTTGTGTATGAGTAATTATGCTATGTGAAAATAACCGCACGGTTTCGCAGTTGTAGCGTTTAATTAAAGGGGCAAATGAGCTTTGTATATCACTGCCCATATTTAAGCGCTGCAGTAATAAATGACTTTGCGGTTTAATGTATTTATCGGCGTGTTCGTCGGCAAATTGCATAGCCTGAACAAGTGAAAGCCCAGTACTTAAACACGATTGTACGGTTTCTATGTACTCTAAAAATAAGTGCTCAAACTTGGCTAATTTATAGTGTGCTAAATCAATAATCACTATAAAGCAGGTTATAAATACAACCAAAGAAACGATTAATGCACTCGTAGTTGCTTGAGGGTAAAAATACTGTGCAACATACCAAGTACTGGTGGCAAGCGAGCAAGCAACGCTTATAAATAAAGCATTACTGATGTTAATCCCAAGTACCCGCAATGACACTGTGATAATGTCTTTTTCTTCAAGTACATCAACCTCGTGCTTAGTACTTGCAGCGTGTGTTTTTACTTTAAGTGTTATAAAAACACTCAGTGCTAAAGTAAATGACATAACACTTGCTATGGCCAGTAAGTAATCAAGTTTATTCATAATTACGCTCCCTGGCCGGTTTCAGTAATGCACTTATTTCGTTTGCGTTGGCACCTTGGCTTTGCATAAAGCTCACTACGCTTGAGGTAGTAATTGCCTCTTCATTTACTTGCTCGGTATCACTTACGCTATACAGCGCAGAGTATTGCGCACGTGCGTCTACTCGCTTTATTTCGCCAATACTTTTTAGGGTTCTTACACCGTTTGTATTTCGAGAAACATGCACAATTAACTGAATGCTTGATGCGATTAATGCGCTGGTGTGGGTATCGCTTAGCTGCGCGTTATGTAATTGCACTAGCGTTGATAATCGGGTTACCGCATCGCTTGCACTATTAGCATGTACGGTGGTCATTGAGCCTTGGTGGCCGCAGTTCATGGCTTGCAGCATGTCTATTACTTCACCTGCGCGTACTTCGCCTACGAGTATTCTATCGGCGCGCATTCTTAGTGCCGCTTTTACTAAATCACGCAGGGTAACGGCGCCTTTGCCATCGCTGTTGGTGTCGTGCGCCTCTAATTGCACCACATGATTATGATGCAAATTTAGCTCTGCACTTTCTTCTATAGTTACTACCCGCTCGTTAGTATTTATTGAATTAGCCAGTACATTTAATAAGGTGGTTTTGCCTGCGCCGGCATTTCCACACACTAAAATATTGACCCCTAAGGCCACCGCGGTTTTTAAAAAAGTGAGGCAGTTTTTGCTTAAAAACTTATTTTCGATTAAAAAATCATCGTTAATTTTTTTGTGGTTAAATTTTCTAATCGAAACAATAGCAGCACTGGTGCATGCCGGTGGCACTACAATATGTACCCTGCTGCCATCTTTTAGTTTGCCATCTACAATGGGAGTCAGTGCGTTAACTTGTCGAGCGCAACTATCAAGTAATCTATCAACAAAACGACGTAAGTGACGTTCATCGTCAAACTTACTGGCTGTACATAGCAGTTTACCTTGCTTATCTATCCAAATATTTTGCGTATCGTTAATTAAAATATCGCTTACTTGGTCATCCAGCATAAATTGCGCTATTGGCCCTAAACCTTGTATTTCGTCGTAAACGGCTTGTACTACTTGAGCTTGTTGATGGCTGTTAAATGATGATTGTGCAAATTCGTCAATATCACTGCAAAGGGCAGATATTTTTTCAAGCAGCGCATCATTAAGCAAAGCACTTGGGTCTTGCTCGTATTCTTCAATTACCGCATCGTGGAGAATTTTTTTAAGTGATTCAAAGGTATTTAAATTGGTTTCTACAGACTCTGGTTTACTTGATAAATTAAACATAGCGCCTCACTTAGCTACATATACAGCTTGGTTTTTAACGCCTTTAACCACTTGAATTGTTCGGCTAGTTTGTAATTGGGAGAAATTTTGTAAGCGCCCTTGTTCAATGTCATAAGCGCTGTGCACAATTATCGATACCTTATCTTGGGTATCAATTGCGGCTAACGAATACACATCTTTAGGAAGTACAGCCAACACTAATGACACACCCGCGCTGGTTCCCGGCTCTTTTTTTGCTAGGCTGTCCATAACGCCATTTTTTTGCGCTTTATTGCCAGGACCCTTTGAAATGCCAATAAGCTGCACATCGCGCGCAACGGTTCTTACAAGCCGGTTTGTTTTAGCAACAATATCTAAGCGGTCGCCTTTGTGCACCCGCGATAATGGAATATCTAAAGTGGTTAATTTTAATGTATAAAGCACTCTGCCTGCGGGGATCGCCTCTGATAAATTTTGGCTTTTAACCTGCATAAAATCTGTTTCAAATAGTGGTTGTTCACCCATTTTATTAGTGGCTAATTGCTTACCAATAAAGGCGCGGGGATTTTGTATACTTAGCGCCATATTTGCATAGTTACTGGGGTTTACATCTTTTTGGCTAATGTCGTGCACACTCACTACTTGCCCCGCCGACATATTTTTATTTACCACCCAGGCAGTAACTAAGTCTTGTTCGTTTACTTGTCTGATGCCAAGCGCTGAGGCCAACATGCCAGAGGTGATAAGTAAGGTGAGTGCATCGGTAGTCGCCCCTTTATTATTTTTACTTTTCATAATTTCCTCCTGACAAATTTCACTGCCACACGGTTGTGGCAGTGTGATTTAGGTAGTTATAATTTTAATTACCTTGTGAACCACCTGCTGCTGTACGTGTTGCAGCATCGCCACTTGGCGTTGCATTAATAAGTGCAGCACTTTCACTAAAGTCAGAGGCAACAAAAGTAAACGAGCTACCATCACCAGCGTAAACATCTACTGCATCAACATAGCCAGAGCCTGAAATTTCTGCAGTGCCTTCGGCGTTGATCATGCCATCAAATACATAGCTTTGATCTAACGAGCCAATTGCTTCTGCTACATCTTCAAGCTCGCTGGTTACAGAGTCTCGTAAGGTTGATAAACCAATTACCAGCGCTGCCACCATAGAAGTTGAAAGAATAATTAGCTCAGAAGTAAGTACAAAGCCTTGTTGTTTTTTACCGTTTAAGTTGCTTTTCATAGTTTTCATAATGATCACCTTAAATGTGTTAGAGCTTATGCCCACTTTATATATAGCGAGGACCGTGCCATTAATTAAGTTTATAAAAATCAGTATGTTGTTTTAATATTTAAAATATGCTTTGCTTATCCTTGTTATGATTCGCATTTTGCAAATCATTATTAAAGTGCGTTACAACGCAAGCAGAGATTAATTAAAAGGCAAGCTGTTAACTCATTTATACAAAGCTTTTAAAAGTAATAGTGGTGAGCAATTAGAGGGGGGGTATTCGCAAAGCGAGATAGGTTTAAACAACGACGAGTAAGGCTATTTTAATTGTTTAGGTAGGTACGTTGTTTTTACTTTTTATGAGCGGGTTTAACTAAGGAGTGTGCAGTTTAATAAAATAAAAAGGCCTTGCGGCCTTAACTTTCACAATTACCAAGTACCGAAAGTTTCGCGTAGCGCGCTGTGGCTTGGTTGTGCTGCGCATCAAAACCTATTGCCTCATTATAATAATGACACGCCAATGCGTTATCAGGTGTCGCCTCAGCTATTAGCCCTTTGTGATAGTAATAATGGCTTTTATGCGTGCCAAATTTATAGGCAAGCTCTAAATAGTTAGCTGCAATAACATAATGCCCTTGCGCATAATAAATAGACGCCATTTGTAAATACGGTGAAGCCTCAGTACCAAATTCATCAATGGCGTATTGGGCTATTTGTTTTGCTTTGGATAAATTACCTCGCTCAATAGCCAAGTTAATACCTAAAGATAGCGCGTTTAAAGGCGGATTAGGTAAATTAAGAAGCTTGTTTATTACCGATTGCGCCTGATTAGCTCGTCCGCTTTTATACAGCGCATAAGCTGATACAGATAAAATAACCTTATTGTTCGGGTGCTCAAGAATTAACTGATTAAGCTCATGCACTAAGGCTAAACAATTAACCGCGCTTACCCCTTCACAAGTTAAAGCACTGCTGTTTAATGCATACTTAGTAACAATTTCACTGAGTGCAGTATGTGGGTTTACACTGGGCGCATAATCTATATGTGCGCAGCCCGATACACTCAGTAAAATAACGATATATATTATTCTCATAACCCTTGCTCCTGTATAAAACTGGCCATTTGGCTATCTAAATCAACTGTTTGCCACACACGTAAATTATTAACCGGCTCGCGGACTAAATTAGGGGTAACCACAATAATCAACTCACGGTTGTTTTCGCTTTTACTGGTTGTTTCGCTTAATTTACCAAACAGGCTCTCGCCGTTTGCATCAGGTACAAAGTCGTGACTAGCGTTGTTATCTGTACTAATTAAGCCACCAATAATTAAAGGTTGTCCGTCTTGTAAACGGGTAGATGTTTGCATGCTGCGCGTATTAAATGCACTGCTGTTTAAACTGCTGCCGGTGCTTTGTGCTATTTCTGCTGTGAGTGTGGTGTCTGGCAATGAAATAACAGGATTTAAATCAAGGGTTATGCGGTCTTTGTCATCCACTAAAGCACGAACATTGAGCTCAACGCCAAACGATTTAAACTCAGTACCACTAAACACTGAACCGCTGTTACCTTGTTGCCCGCTGGTAACGCCAGATGGGCTGTAGCTTGTAGGTACTGGCACTTCGCCGCCTACTTTAAATACCGCGCTTTCGCCTGCAAGTACGGTAAGTGTAGGTCGCGAAAGCGTTCTTGAAATTCCCTCTTGCTCTAGCAAAGAAAACAACATATCAATGGCAAATTGCGAGGTTGATAACTGCAAGTTATTTGTTAATTGTCCGCCAATTAATTGCAGTGCGTTTTCTATTGATGCTGAGCCAGACTCACGGGCATTCATGCCTTCTAGGCCAAATAAACCTTGCTCGTTGTTATACCCATTCGAAAGCACACTAATATCCGGACGCCATTGCTTTAAGCGGCGCTGATTAACTTCATAAAGCTGCACCGACACCCTCACTTGAGGTAAGTCTTCTACTTCAATGCTTGAGAGCACTTTACCTTTAGCCACCGAAAGCAAAGTAGCCCGCGCTACGTTTGAATTTACATTGCTTAAAGTCAGGCCAGAATCGCCATTTAATAACCCGCCAGACTCATTTGCGAGTACTTCAATAGCGCTTGTTTCGTTTTGCGTTGCGCTACTGATAAGCCCGTTTGGATCTAGTGCCGATGTGGGTGCTTGGCTTGCTTGCTCTGGTTCAAATAATTTATTGATGGTATTTAACAACCGCACCAGTTCAATTTGATTTTTAACAGTGCCGCTGAGCATAAACACATCGTTATCATCGTTTGATAATTCATCAACCGAAATACGTTTTACAGTTACTTTGTCAGCCCCCATCGATTTTAACACCTGCGCTATGCGCGCCTCCTTAGGCTTTGGCGCTTGCGTAACTTTAATAAGGTTAATAATCGCTACTTTACTTGAGCTTTGTGCTAAGCCATTGTTTAAATTACCCATGCCCTGTAAGCGCTGCGCTAAAGAATTAAACATTCCTTGGTTAGGCGCAGAGGTAATAACAGGTTGCGCCGCTTGCGAGCTACTAGCGTATAAATAATTTTTTGCCGCTTCGTGGGCTGCATGGCGATAATTAAGCGTAGGTACTTCGCCGCGTAGTACTACTGCGTGTCTATCAGGTGCGATGGTGAGCGCTAAATTAGGATGAATATCGTTAAGGGCATTTTCAAGTACACTGTAGTCTTCGGTCACGCCCAGTAAAAATGTTTCTGATGTGTTGTCGTCATACCACACCATCATAGAGGTGCGGCCCAACTTTTTAGCTAAAATTAATAGCTCGCGTCCGTTTACTACGTTTACATCGAGTGTGGTTTCGTGGCCTAGCGCAACACGTGCTATATCACGGTTAAATACAAAGCGAGTATGGGTCCACTTAACTAAGTGGGATACTTTTTTTACTCTATCGCCATTGGCGTTTTCTATGTAATTTAAATTGCTTTGCTTGGCGTATACACAGCACGGTAAAAAAAGTATTACAAAAATAATGGCTTTAAACATATGCGCGTCCTCAAGTATGCGTTGAATTAACAGAGCAAGTTTAAGACCAGCAAATATTTAGCTTTAAATTCAATAAATTAAAATGATTGGAGATATAAGCACAGGCGGCTTTAGTATTTTGATTTGCAAAATGCAAATGAAGTTAGGAGAGAAGGCACAAAGCAGTGCTTTGTGCCAAAAGTATTAATGCAGTGCGGCAGTAAAAGGAATGTTTTTACAAATTTCGGCTTCAGCGACTAGTAGCTCTTCTAAACGAACATCAACTTCTTCTTTATCAAAGTATTCGTACGCTAACTCTACAAATAAGTTTTTATGTTTTTCTTCTGATTTAGCAATCGCCACATAAAAGTCTTTTTCTTTACCCTCTGGTAATGCTTGAGCAACCAATGAAAAGCGCTCGTGGCCGCGGGCTTCAATAACGCCGCCAACCAGTAATCTATCCATTAAAAATCCATCACGGCCATGTCTAAATAAAGCGCGTATTTGTTTTATGTATGGATCTTTTTTGTCATCACCTAAATTAGTATCGCGTTCAATAAGCAGTTTAAGCACTTGTTTAAAGTGGATTAACTCCTCAAGCGCTAAATCGGTCATTGCTTTTACCAGTTTACGTTTGTCTGGGTAATGAGACAGCATAGAAATAGCCATGCCCGATGCCTTTTTCTCAGCAGCAGCGTGGTCTTGTAAAAACGTATTAAAGTCGGCTAAAACCGCTTCGGTCCATTCAAAGGGGGTGTTGTATTTTAATTCAAACATTTTTTGTACTACTTAAAAAATAATGCGGGGATTTTAGCGTATTTAATAGTAAAAATCTTGCAGCGCAGGGCAAAATTAACGCATATAAGGTAAATGCTTATCTATGCGCCCTTTTGCTGTTGAGTCAATTTTTAACGGGTGTTTAATATCGTTCCATGCGGTCACTTTGCCGCCTATGTTCATTTTTTCAAAGTCGGTGCGCTCGCTTTTAATGCCCAAAAACGCAGTAAGCTCGGCAAAACTTTGTCGCTTTGCTATATCAATTTCTAAGTAGTCGTTACTGCGGTGCTTAAAATACTCACGCGCGTTAGCTAAATGTGTGTTGTAACACTTTGCTAAATAATCATCTTGGTTAATATTATCAATCGATAAGTCAGTAAAGGTCGTTAAGTAACACCGTTTTATATGAATATTAAAACCACCGTCTGGGCGCGTTAAATTAGTATGCATTCGCAGCAGCAATTGCCTAATTGAGGCAATCCAGGGTGTTTTTTCGCGCGCTAAATATATAAATTTAGCGCCGGGGTAATGGCTATCTAATGCTCGGTAGTCATTAAACACAGGGGTATCGGCTATGGCTGTGGCGTTTTCAAAACAATACGAGGTGTACGCAGTGTGCGCCGTGGCAATGCCAAACTCTAAAAATGCGTGGCATACACTGGTGGTGCCAGTACGCGGAAGCCCTATTATAAATATTTTACTCATAACTGCTATTACTAACTATTGCGTGTTACAAGCAACAAAAAGGCACTAATAACCATCACTAAAAAGGTGGCAATGGTACCAATTTGGCGATACTTAAGGTTGTTTTCAACAATGCCTAAATTGTGAAAAACGCGCCCTATTAATAATGCGCCACCTAAAATATTACAATAATGGCTGGCAAGGCCTTGGTATTCGGCTAAAAAAAGCAAAATAATCGCAAAGGGTACGTATTCCATAAAATTAGCATGGGCACGCACAGCACGTTGTAATTTAGGGTTGCCGTTATCGCCAAGCGACACTTGTTCGCTGCGGCGCACTTTGATCACATTAAAACTTAAGTAAATATAATAAAACGCTAAAAGCGCAGCATACGTAGAAACTATCACGGTGTTGTCCTATTTTATTTTTGGCAATAATAACATAGTTTTGCGCAATCATAAGTTTACTTAGTAACTATGCTACAGTGTGTATTAGTTGAATTTTATAACGCAATGAAAGGAATTTATGTTTGTCCCTCGCAAAGTAGCCGACCGCTATCGTGAAATGATCAACAGCATTGGCTTTTACCCTTCTGTACTTTCGGTTGGTTTTTTACTTTTTGCTGTAATTACCATGTCGCTTGAATACATAGCACCTGTAGAGCAGCTCAAGGCGTTTATATCTGTTGTGCTGGTAGATAGCGCCGAAAATGCCCGCACCATTTTAAGCACCCTAGCAGGCAGTATTATATCGCTTACGGTGTTTAGTTTTTCTATGGTGATGGTGGTTTTAAATTCGGCCAGTGCCAGTTTATCTCCGCGGGTTGTACCTGGGCTTATTACCCGTAAGTCGCATCAAATGGTATTGGGCTTTTATTTAGGCAGCATAATTTACTCAATTATTATGCTCATTAATATAAATAAGCTTGAAGGTGGCGATACCGCTATTCCATCGCTTGGGGTGCTGCTGTCATTGGTGTTTGGCTTAGTATCGCTTGGTTTGTTTGTATTTTTTATTCATTCAATATCTAAAGCTATTCAAGTAGATAATGTACTTAACGGTTTATTTAGCCAAACTAAACGCGAAATTAAAGCCATTATTGATAGGCAATCAGATAAACCATTCACTGACTTTCCTGATTTTACACAATGGCACTCAGTTAATAGTACTACCGAGGGTTATTACAAAGGGGTGCATACAGATAAGTTATGCGCCATATTAGCCGAGGAAAATATTCGGGTGTATATCTCGGTAAACCAAGGTTACTTTACCGTTAAAGGCTATCCGTTTTTAAAATGCGATAAAGACATTTCTAATAACGAAGAACTTATTGCAAAAATTTTAGACTGCTTTATTTTTTATATAGAAGAGTACATTAGCGATCATTACCGTTATGGATTAACGCAAATTTCAGAAATTGCCGTTAAAGCAATGAGCCCAGGTATTAACGATCCTGGTACTGCGGTTAAATCGATAGATATGCTGAGTATTTTATTAATTGAGCGCCTGTCGCTTAACGATACAAATTATTCGTTTAAACACAGCGACAACGCCCCGCTACTCTTGATACACGAAACCAGTTTTGATGAGTTACTACACGATAACTTTACGCCACTGCGAAATTATGCAAAAGGCGATGCGTATGTAATGACGAACGTTTTAGAGGCATTTAAAAATATATTGTTTGTAGCGCATGGCAATGATGCAGCCCGAAACAGCCTATTTAATTACTTAAATGCCATTGTAGATGACATAAACGAGCATGTAAGTAACGAATACGACAGACAAGAAATTACCAACATGCTTAACGCGATTGCCCGCATTAGCAAGCCACAAGGGGATAAACTAGTGGCTCGTTTTACCTGCCAACATACTAGTCAATAAAGTAAACCGCATAGCTAGACGCTGTTACTTTGATTTCTCCAGCATGATACGCATCAGGAACAAAATTACCGGGTGCGCTATCTGCCACCATCATGGTTTTTTCTGAGCGAGCATAAGGCTGAGCAGGTACGTTCATTGGGCTTAGCGACGCCGTATATAACCCTTTAAGCTCAACGCCGTAATCGGCACTTAATTCTTTGGCGGCTTTACGGGCATCTTGAATGGCCAGTTTTTGCGCCTGTTTGTGCAGCTCTTCATAGTTGCTCGCTAAAAATTGAGTTTGGTTTATTTGGTTAATGCCATTATTTACCAGATTTTGCAACAGCTGAGGGTATTTTTCGATTTGCGAGAGTTTAACGCTTAACGTGCGCGACACTCTAAAGCCTTTAAATTCTTGCTCGCCAGAGCTTCTGTTGTATTGGCTTTCGCGATTTATAGAAATATGCCCTGCATTAATATTACCGTCTTTAATGCCAAGCTCTTTTACTAATTTGATCGCTTTGGCCATGGTTTTATCGGCCTTGTTTTTAGCATCAATTAGGTCTTTATCTATTTCTACAATGCCTACGCTTAATTGTACGTAGTCAGGCATAGTGGTTAGGGTTGCTTCACCTTTAACATAAATATGAGGAGCGTTAGGTGTTGAGTTTGCATGCGCATCAAGGCTCAAGGTACTTAAGGCAATTGCGCTACTTAATAAAAGAATGTGTGTTTTCATTGCATTATCCATTGTATTTTTGTTGTCACCATTAAAGAGCCTACGTGGTTAACAATAAATGAACAAGCACAAAAAAACAGGCAATTGCCTGTTTTTTGTAACTGGCTGTAACGCAATGTACAGCCTTATTTACTTTACGTTACTCAGCGTAATTAAATGCTGCAACGTTTGTAGTTACGGTATTTAGGTAACCAGTAATTTCTATCAATAGCAGCCCACAGTGCATCATCGCTAATCTCAAGAGCTACGCCCTCTTCAATTGCTTTTTTAGCCACTGCAAATGCAATACGCTTACTTAATGTTTCAATTTCAGTCAGTGCAGGTAATAAGCTGCCTTTACCGGTGTTTGCACGTGGTGATGACTCAGCAAGCATTTCGCTCGACATACTCAGCATTGCATCGGTAATGCGTGTTGCTTTTGCTGCAATTACACCTAGGCCAATACCTGGGAAAATATAACTGTTGTTACACTGTGGAATTGGGAACACTTCACCATTAAACTCTACTGGCTCAAACGGGCTACCCGTTGCTACAAGTGCTTTACCTTCAGTCCATTTAATAACATCTGCTGGGTGTGCTTCAACCTGCTTAGATGGATTACTTAATGGGAAAATAATCGGCTGCTCACAGCCTGAGTGCATAGCGCGGATAACTTGCTCGGTAAATAAACCCGGTTGACCCGATACACCAATTAAAATATCAGGTGCTGCACAGTGCATTACATCTAATAATGAAGCGTATTCGCCGCTGTAAGTCCACTCGCTTAATGCAGCTTGTGGTTGCGCTAGTGCTTGTTGGAAATCGCGTAAGCCTTCCATGCCTTCAGTGAGTAGGCCAAAACGGTCAACCATAAATACTTGGCTGCGCGCTTGTGCTTCGCTAATGCCTTCAAACACCATTTGGCTAATAATTTGCTCTGCAATACCACAACCGGCTGAGCCTGCGCCAACAAATACCACTTTTTGCTCGCTAAGGGTTGAGCCTTTAACACGACACGCAGCTAATAAAGAGCCCACAGTTACCGCTGCAGTACCTTGAATGTCATCGTTGAAGCTACAAATTTCGTTACGGTAGCGTTTAAGTAATGGCATAGCGTTTGGCTGCGCAAAATCTTCAAACTGCAGTAATACATTTGGCCAGCGACGTTTAACCGCTTTAATGAATAAGTCTAAAAACTCATCGTATTCATCTTGCGCAATACGCTTATGACGCGCGCCCATGTACATAGGGTCATTAAGAAGTTTTTCGTTGTTAGTACCTACATCAAGCATTACAGGTAATGTGTACGCTGGGCTAATACCACCACACGCTGTGTAAAGTGATAACTTACCAATAGGAATACCCATGCCACCAATACCTTGATCGCCTAGGCCTAAAATACGTTCGCCATCGGTAACCACAATTACTTTTACTTTACCTTTGGTGGCGTTACGTAGAATGTCGTCAATTTGATAGCGATCTTCGTAAGAAATAAATAAGCCACGTGCACTGCGGTAAATATCTGAGAATTTTTCACAGGCATCACCAACCGTTGGCGTGTAAATAATTGGCATCATTTCTTCAAGATGATCACGCACTAAACGGTAGTAAAGTGTTTCGTTGTTATCTTGAATGGCACGCAAGTAAATATGCTTGTTTAAGTTATCGTTAAAGCTTGAATACTGCTGATAACAACGCTCAACCTGCTCTTCAATTGTTTCAAAACGTGGAGGAAGCAAACCCGCAAGGTTAAAGTTTTCGCGTTCTTTTTTACTAAACGCGCTGCCTTTGTTTAAAAGCGGAGTTTCAATTAGGCCAGGGCCAGAGTAAGGAATATAAAGGTAGTTAGGATCAGTATTAGTTGTCATATTTCCAGGCTTTAACGGAGTCTTAAGTTATGATCTGCCATTATCATTGTAAAAGGTTAAATTGCAATGACAATTAAGCTTGTCAGACCATTGAGAGAAAACACATGCAGGCTTCACTGCCTGCATGGCTATTATACATAAATTAAAATTTGATAGTGGCGTTTTTGTCAGTTAAATCCGACAAAGCAACCCCTTCACGGCGCGGATCAGCACCGCCATACAATTTATTGTTTTTAACCTCTACGGCATGTAAGCCAGAGTTTAAATCAAGTACGCGTACAGCATGGCCGCGTTTAGTTAATTGTGGGGCTATGGCTTCAAGCGCGGTGCCTTTTTCAAGGCTCGTGTAATCGTTACGATTGGTGGTTCTTGGCAGGTTAATCGCCTCTTGCGCCGATAAGTTCCAATCCAGTACACCAATAACCACTTGCGCTACGTAATCAATGATACGGCTGCCACCTGGCGAGCCAACCACTAAGCGTAAGCTGCCGTCGTTGTTAAACACCATTACCGGCGACATAGAGCTGCGTGGGCGTTTGCCTGCCTCAACGCGGTTAGCTACTAATTTGCCGTCAATGCGTGGCGAAAGCGCAAAATCGGTTAATTGGTTATTTAAAATAAAGCCATTAACCATCACAGTCGAGCCAAATGCCATTTCAATTGAACTGGTCATTGATACGGCATTACCAAAGCTATCTACAATGGATACATGCGATGTTGATGGCAACTCAAAAGAATCATCTTTTGCGTAGCTTAAGTAGCCTACCGGATTACCTGCAACTGCTTTTGTGTCTTGCTCAGTAATAAGCTTGGCGCGCGATGTAATGTACTTTTTATTTAACAGCTCTTTGGTAGGCACTTGTGTAAAATCAGGGTCGCCCATGTACATATTACGATCGGCAAATGCTATGCGTGAGGCTTGGCTAAAGTAATGAATTGCCTCTTCGCTATTAGGTTTAAGCGCGCTCATGTCTTTGTGTTCAAGCAAGCCCAAAATTTGTAATACTGCTACACCACCACTGCTCGGTGGGGCCATAGAGCACACATTATAAGCACGGTATTTAATACATACTGCGTCGCGTTGCTTGCTTTTGTAATTAGCCAGGTCTGATTCGCTTAATGTTCCCGGTGCAATTTTTGAATTTTGCACTGCGTTTACCATTTGCTTAGCGTTATCGCCTTTATAAAATGCATCAATGCCTTGTTTAGCAATGTCTTTGTATAAATTAGCTAAGGGCTGATTTTTTTTAAACGTACCGGCTTTAATTAATTCGCCATTAGGGTAAAAGTACTCGTTAATCACCGGCATACTCATTACACCTGGGTTTAATTGGCGAGCCAATAAACCATGTAAACGTGGCGACACCTCAAAGCCCTGCTCGGCAAGTTTAATAGCGGGTTTAAATAACTCGCTCCACGCAAGTTTACCGTATTGTTGGTGCGCACTTGCAAAGGCATGCAAAATACCTGGCACACCCACAGAGCGACCGCCAACAACTGCTTCAATCCACTTAACGGCTTTACCGTGTTTATCTAAAAACAGGTTTTCGTCTGCATTTTGCGGCGCAGTTTCACGGCCATCAAAGCTTGTAAGTAGGTTATCAGCTTTGTTGTAGTACATCATAAATGTACCACCACCAATGCCCGATGATTGTGGCTCAACTAAGGTAAGCACTAATTGCGTTGCAATTGCCGCATCTACCGCGCTTCCGCCTTTAGCTAAAATCTGTTGTCCAGCTTGTGAGGCATACGGGTTGGCCGCGGCCACCATGTATTGATCACCAGTTACTAATTGTTTTTGTACAATTGAAGTGGTGGCTTCTGGCTCGCGAATTTCTAATTTTGCAGGTTCTTTTGCTATTGTTGGCAGCGTTACTGCAAACAAACCAATAGTAAATAATGACTTAAGTTTAAAATGCATAAAAATACTAAAAACACTTAATTACGTAGTTGTATTTGGCATCTTAAAGTTAAACGGGCACAATATGCAAAAATTTTGACTAAAAAAACATAATAAAATGCTTAATTTACCGCTACAACCTCGTTATTTACTTTCGCCATTATTTTTGATGCTTTTTAGTATTGTTTTTGCTGCATTTGATTTAAATAATTTACTTGAATTTAACCGAAGGCTCATTGAAAACGGCGAAGTTTGGCGAGTGTTTACCAGTCAATTTGTACATGCTAACTGGGCGCATTTAGGATTAAACGCATTAGGCGTATTTTTAATTTGGTTACTGCATGGCGAATACACATCGCCTGCGCGTTATGCCTTTAATGTGTGTTTTTTAGCAATCTGGTGTGGGCTCGGCGTATTATGGTTTTGCCCTGCTATATCTATATACACGGGGTTAAGCGCCCTATTGCATGGTGTCATTATTTGGGGAGCGGTGAAAGACATTACCCTGTCGCTTAAATCGGGTTATTTATTATTTATAGGCGTGTGGATAAAAATAATAATGGAGCAAGTAAACGGCCCCGATGCCAGTATTGGCCAATTAATTGATTCAACCGTTGCCATTGATGCGCACTTAATTGGCGCGGTGGGCGGCACATTGCTTAGCATACCTTTAGCAATTAAATACTTAAAAAATAGCGATTAAGCTTTTCAATATTTATAAAAACGCCGCGTTAGTTAACGCGGCGTTTTTGTTTTTACACTTTAATTTTTAAATTTAAGATTAAAGTGTTTCTTTAAATAATTTATGTATACGGCGGTATTCATCTAACCAGCTTGATGGCTGTACAAAGCCATGTGGCTCTACCGGGAAGATAGCCGTTTCAAAGTTTTGCTTTTCAAGTTCAATTAATCGCTGTACTAAACGTACTGAGTCTTGAAAAAACACGTTATCGTCAACCATAGGTGCGTTAATTAATAAGCGCTTGTTTAAGCCCTCTGCGTAATAAATTGGCGAGCTTCGCTCATACGCTATGGGATCTACATCTGGGTGATTTAAAATATTAGCCGTGTAAGCGGTGTTGTAATGCGCCCAATCGGTTACTGGACGAAGTGCTGCCCCAGATTGAAATAGCTCAGGGGCAGTAAATAGCGCCATAAAGGTCATAAACCCGCCGTATGAGCCACCGTATGTGCCTACTGCGTTGGTATCAACATTTGCGTTTTGCGCCATCCATTTAACGCCATCTGCTAAATCTTGCGTTTCAGGTGTACCCATTTGGCGATAAATCGCAGTACGCCAATCGCGGCCATAACCTTTAGAAGCGCGGTAATCCATGTCCATCACTATGTAACCTTCATCGGCAAGTAATGAATGAAACATAAACTCACGAAAATACACAGACCACCCCATGTGTGAGTTTTGTAAGTACCCTGCTCCGTGGTTAAAAATAACCGCTTTACGGGTTTTGCCTGTTTCACCTTCTACATAGTCACTTGGGTAATACACCTTGGCATAAATAGGTTGCTCTGTGTGGCTAGATGGCACGGCAACAATTTTAGGTGCGGTGAGCTTTTTAGCTAAAAATTCATCCGACACCGTATGGGTGAGCTGTGTAGCTGTGGTGTTTGCTTTAGCATCGGCAACAAAAAGCTCTGTTGGCATTGTTATTTTAGAGTGCTTAAGCAGTAATTTACTTTCGTCTGGGCTTAACGTGTAGTCGGTCATACCGTTAAGGTCAGTTACTTGCTCGTTTTTACCTGTTTGTGGGTTAACACGGTAAATTTCGTAAAGGCCTGGGTGCTCTACGTTTGCCTTGTAATAAATAGCACTATTATCATGAGTTAACGTAATGTCCGATACTTCAAACTGGCCACTAGTTAAAGCGGTTGCTTTGCCGTTAAGCGGTTTTTTGTAAAGCTGACTATAGCCCGACTCTTCTGATAAGTAATACAGGGTGTTTGAATTATGTAACCAGCCAAAATTGTTAAACGCGTAAGCTATCCAAGCATCATCATGCAGGCGGTGCTGCGACACAAGCTCATTTTTATCAAAGTCGATTGTGGCTATCCAGCGGTCTTTGTTATCCCACGCCTCTAGCATAATGGCAACTTGCGTACCGTCATCGTTCCACACTATGGGAGCTTGGTTTAATCCCCAATTAGTAATTAAGTTAATACCGCGTGGCGCTTTTTTAGATTTATACGTTTTACCATCACGCGCGTAGTTTTCTTTTTTAACCTCGGCTAAAACATCTTCATCAAAGCCCGGTAGCGTATCAAAGCTCAGTGGCGTTTGTGTTTTATCTACAAGGTTAATGTGTATCACCGATGATGTTTGCTCTTTTGCATCAGCCACACGGCGGCGCACTTTTTTAGGCTCTATAGTGGCATCATCGGTGATGTAGTTAGGCATAATATCGCCTTTATCACGCCACGATTGCTGCTTTTGCAACACAACAATTAAAGCATCACCGTTTGGCGATAGTTGCGCTTCTTTAATTACATTGCCATCACCTAAATAAAAAGCGGTGTTAGCAATGGAGCTATTTTGCGCGTTTATTTGTTCATTGCGTGTTTGCGTATCCTGTTTGTTTTTATGCTGCAGCGCCACAAACTCAATCAGTTTATGCTGCTCTTTTGCAATGTAACTAGTTGGCTCTTGTAAGCCTTTTGGCTCATCGGCCAATTTTAAGTTAGCAAGCTCTGTACTTAACCCTGTTTTTAAATCAACTTTAAAAAACACACTACCTTGGCGGTAAACTAAATCGCCATTATTTAAAAACTGTGGTTTAGACTCATTTGCTGAGGTGGCTGTTATTTGTTTAAGTTCACCCGTTGTGAGGTTTTTAACAAATACATTGCCTTTAAACGTATAAGCTTGAAGTGCTCTATCTGATGAATAAACCGCTTTAGAAGCACCTACAGTATGCAGTTTATCAAGTGAAACTTGCATCGCTTTTTTGCTGTTAATTGGCTGGCTATAAATATCGTTTAGGTTGCTGCCTTGCTGCTTTTGAGCATAAATAATGGTGGCTGAATCACTTGCCCAGTACGCATTTTTAGGCTGGTTGCCTATCCAATCAGGGTTTGCCATGGCTTGTTCTAGCGTAATATTTTGCGAGCCAGCATCAGCAGGTGTGTTTACAACCGCAGCAACGGGAGTTGCTGGTAAAGCGCTTTGCTGTGATGAAGAGGTATTAGCGGTAGCACTACAACCTGCAAGCATAATGCTAGAGGTTACAGCAAGCGCTACTAATGTTTTTGATGACGATAGGTTAAAAATCATAGTGCTTCTATACGGTTATTATAATTGAGCCGTATTTAAGCAGAAGCACTTGAGTTATTGCAATTTTTTAAGATAAATAACACATTTTCACGGTAAAGATGAGTTTACTCTATTAGCAAATCGAGCCACACCAATCGGTGATCGCTCGATGCGTTTCTATCTTCTATTAATCTATATTGCTCGCTGTTTTTAGTGGGCCAAAACACCCCGCCGTCTTGTATTTTAAACCCATAGGTAGACGGTAAAACATAATCTACACGCGCTTGCCAGTTAGCGGTAAAGTGCTTTGCGTATGGCTGCGGGTATTGCTCTTTAGCACCGGCGCTTTGCGGTATAAATTGCGAATTTATAAGTGGGTTATTTAAAATTTGATTGGTGGTTTCAACCCGTGCTTTATCCCCTTCAGGCGCGGCGTTTAAGTCACCTAAAATAACAAACCGAGAGTTTGCTTTTAATCCGCCTTTTTGGCCGTTATCGTCGTAAATATAGGCTTTATTAGCAACATAATCGGCAATTAACCTAACTTCGTCATGATTACGTTTGCCGTTTCTGTCTTCGTCGCCATCAAACACCGGCGGGGTTGGGTGCGAGGCAAGCACATGCACCGTTTTATTGTTTACTACAACAGGTACATCCCAAAACGATTTAGAGCTAAGCCTAAGCGCTTGCCATTCTTGCGTGTTATACCAATTCTCTTTTGTTTTAGGGTCTATTGGCATTTGCGCATTAGGCATATCTTTATATTTAAACGTTTGAAGCGTGCGCAGTTTCTCAAGGTTAATGGGATATTTAGATAAAATAGCCATCGCGTAATGCCCTTCAAAAAAACCAAAACCTTGAGCATCGCCCATTACAGCGGTTTTTTTACCGTTGTTATCAAGGTCAAACTCAGTAGCAAGGCCTGTATTTACAGGGGCAATAAAACTGTATGGGTAATCAATGGGGTCTTGTTTATTTTGGCTTACATTTAAAAACTGGCGTTTAAAATAATCTATACCTTGCGCTTTTGGTACATAGTCAAACTCGTTTAATAAAATAATGTCAGGGCGAACACGCTGAATTATTTCGGCTATATTTTTTATTTGCTGGTGGTTTGATTTTAGTGCATTAACTAGCGCATCGGGGTTAACTTGCTCGCCTTTTGGCGTGTGATTAGTTGCATCCATACTCACATTAAAGGTGGCAATACGAAGGCTCTGGCTGGCTGTAGCATTTAAACTAAATGAAGCGGCAATGGCTAATGCGCCATAAAGTATGTTTAGTTTCATTTTTTTACTTCAAAAAATTAAAAAATAGACTTTACCAGTATTACACAATTAATACCTATTTTTATGACAAAAAAATACCGGCTTAAGCCGGTATTCAATTAGTTAATTGCAGCCTTTACTCACTTAGCATAAGTGCAGTAGCAGCTTTTAAAATGCCGGGATACGCTTGCTCAGGTAGGTAATCGGTAAGTTGCCCAAGCTTATCGGCAAGGTTATTAATGTTATCTGCAGATACATTAATATGCCCCATTTTACGTCCAGGTTTTGCCGTTTTTCCGTACCAGTGGCTGGTTACATCACTGACTGCTAAAACCTCGGTAGGAATACATCCTTGGCCCAACACATTAATCATGGCGGTAATATGCTTAAGCTCTGTACTACCTAGTGGTAAACCCGCTACAGCTCGCATGTGGTTTTCGAACTGCGAACAATGGCAGCCTTGCTGTGTCCAGTGTCCTGAATTATGAACTCGCGGCGCAATTTCGTTCACCAGTAAAGTACCGTTTACATCAAAAAACTCAATGGCAAGTACGCCAACATAATTAAGCTCGTTGGCAATTTTTGTAAATGCACTATGGGCCTGCTGCTCAACCAGCGTGTTATTTTTACCCGCAATCGACAAAGTAAGCACGCCGTTGGTGTGCTCGTTTTCAGTAATTGGGTAAATAGCCACATTACCTTGCTTATCGCGTGCACCAATAATAGAGACTTCACGGTCAAACGGGATCATTTTTTCAGCAATAATGCTGTGTGGCGCATCCTGTGTGCCAGAGGCAATAAAATCAGCCATTTCTGACCAAATTTGCTCTATTTGGTCATCTGATTTTAGACGCCACTGCCCTTTACCATCGTACCCTGCTTGGCACGTTTTAATAACCAGCGGTTTGCCTAGGGTTTTAACCGCTAATTCTAAATGCGCTTTTTCTGTGATCAGTTGATACGGCGCACATGCTACGTTTGTTTTATCTAGTAACGCTTTTTCTAATGCGCGGTCGCCACCAGTCTTTATGGCAGCTTTCCCTGGGTAAAATTTATTACTGTTGCAGCACAGTGTAAGTACATCATCGGGGATATGCTCAAACTCTGCGGTAATCGCATCAGCGTCACTAATTGCCTGCTCAAGTGTGGTTGTGTAAATTTCACCGGTTAGCGGATGCATAATTTTTTGGCTGCCTACATCGTAAGCAACCACATTTAAATTAAGGGGGGCGCCTGCTAGGCTCATCATTCGCGCAAGTTGGCCGGCACCTAAAATTAAAATTTTCATTTTTACTCTGCAGGATTAGGGTTAGCTAAAATAGTCTCGGTTTGTTCTTTACGAAATGCTTCAATTTTTGCAAAAATTTCTGGGTTTTGGCACCCTAAAATTTGTGCAGCAAGTAAACCTGCGTTAGCAGCGCCTGGCTCACCAATAGCCAGTGTACCCACGGCTACGCCTTTTGGCATTTGGCAAATAGATAACAATGAATCTACACCGTTTAAGGCTTTAGATTTAACCGGAACACCAAGCACAGGAAGCGATGTAAATGCCGCTGCCATACCCGGTAAATGCGCAGCACCACCGGCGCCAGCAATAATCACTTTTATACCACGATCTGCGGCTGAATTTGCATAATCTGCAAGAAGTTGAGGAGTGCGGTGCGCAGAGACCACTTTTGTTTCGTACTCAATACCAAATTTTTCGAGCATGAGCGCTGCGTGTTCCATGGTTGGCCAATCTGATTTAGAACCCATAATAATGCCAACAGTCATAAATACTCCTCAGTAATGTATTTTAAAAATAGCGGACTTATGTCCGGTTTTAGGCGGGTATTATACCCAAACCAAGTTTAATTGCGACTCACAAAAACAAAAAAAGCCACGTTTAAACATGGCTTTTAAAGGGTTGCAGTTACAAAGAGCTTATACTTCTTTGCTTGCTAGGTATTCGCTGTAGTTGCCTCTAAAGTCAATCACCTGGCCGTCTTTTATCTCCCAAATACGGGTGGCTACCGATGATACAAACTGGCGATCGTGCGATACAAACAGTAAAGTGCCTTCGTACGCTTCTAATGCAAGGTTTAACGCCTCGATAGACTCCATATCCATGTGGTTTGTTGGCTCATCCATTAACAGTATGTTTGGTTTATGCATCATAATTTTACCAAATAACATACGGCCTTGTTCACCACCTGAAATAACCTTTACAGACTTTTTGATATCGTTTTGCGAAAACAACATGCGTCCTAAAAAGCCACGAACCACTTGCTCGTCGTCGCCTTCTTGTTGCCATTGCTCCATCCACTCAAACAAGTTCATGTCTTTTTCAAACTCGTCAGCATGATCTTGCGCGTAGTAACCAATATTGGCATTTTCAGACCACTTAAACTCGCCCGACTTAGGTGCTAAACGCCCAGCAAGCGTATTAAGTAATGTTGTTTTACCTACACCGTTTTCACCGATAATAGCAATGCGCTCGCCTACTTCTACTAAACCTTCTAAATTTGAAAACAACGTATTGTCTTCAAAACCTTGGCTTAGGTTGGTCATTTCTAATGCGTTACGGAATAGCTGTTTTTCTTGCTCAAAGCGAATAAACGGCGATTGGCGAGAAGAGGCTTTTACTTCTTCTAGCTGAATTTTATCAATACGTTTTGCACGCGACGTTGCTTGTTTAGCCTTTGACGCGTTTGCAGAAAAGCGCGATACAAACTGTTGTAGTTCAGCAATTTGGCTTTTCTTTTTCGCGTTTTCACTTAATAGGCGCTCACGTGCTTGTGTTGCTGCAAACATGTACTCATCGTAGTTACCTGGGTAAATACGAAGCTCGCCGTAATCAATATCGGCCATGTGCGTACATACTGAGTTTAAAAAGTGGCGGTCATGCGAGATGATGATCATGGTGCAGTCGCGTTGATTAAGCACATCTTCTAACCATTTAATGGTGTAAATGTCCAAGTTATTGGTTGGCTCATCAAGTAGCATAATATCAGGGTCAGAAAACAGCACTTGCGCAAGTAACACACGTAGTTTAAAACCGGGTGCTATTTCAGACATAGGGCCATAATGCTGCTCTGTCGAAATACCTACCCCTAATAAAAGCTCACCCGCTTTAGACTCAGCTGAATAGCCGTCCATTTCGGCAAACTCAGTTTCTAAATCGGCTACTTTCATGCCGTCTTCTTCACTCATCTCTGGTAATGAGTAAATGCGATCGCGCTCTTGTTTAATATCCCATAATTCTTTATGGCCCATGATCACAGTATCAATTACAGAGTATTCTTCGTAAGCAAACTGGTCTTGGTTTAGTTTAGCCACACGTTCATTTGGATCTGTACTTACGTTACCTGCAGAGGGCTCTAGTTCGCCACTTAGGATTTTCATAAATGTAGATTTACCACAGCCGTTTGCACCAATTAAACCGTAACGGTTTCCTTCGCCAAACTTTGCAGATATGTTTTCAAATAACGGTTTAGCACCAAATTGCATGGTGATGTTAGCTGTACTAATAATAGCGCTACCCTCCAGGGGGACATGATGTATTTAAATTGCGCGCAGTTTAAACTAAATACAGCTTTTTTTCTATGAAAGTTTAAGGTTGAAAGTGCATGAACTATGCCCTATTCCACTCATTAAAGGCGTAAATTAATGCCTACCAAATAGTGCCTAAAAACGTAATTAAGCCAGTGAATGCTTATTCAACTAAAAAAATGCGCTTAGCTAAAAATAATAGCGCGATTTGTGCGCCATATCAGGATTTAAATTTTAATTAATAAACCCGTTTAACTTAATAAGTCGATTGTTTATCGCAAAGCATTTTAAAAAACAGATAACTGGGTATATATTTATGATATAAAATGCTTTTTAGAGTTTTTGCACTAGCGTTTTATTTTTATCCAACATGAAAAAAACTCATTTTAAAACCCACTTACTTGCGCTATTTTCAGCACTATTTACGTAGTTTTTAATCAAAAATAGCCTATCCCTTAACAGATAAAAAACACCATTAACCTCCAGTGAATATATATTCATTTTTAGCGCTAATTTCATTGATTATTTTTCACTTTTGAGCCCATAAGGGCTTTGCTAGTCTTCATGCCTTCTAAATTTAATGTCACTTTTTAAAGTTAATACACACAAGGCATCACAAATGATTAAAAACTTTGTAACCCTACTATTAGGAACAAGCATAGTAGTTGCGCCAGCTGCTTCAGCAGTAGAGCTCTATAAGGATGAAAAGAACACTATTAAAGTAGGTGGTTACCTTGATGTGCGCGTTATTAATACGCAAAACCAAACCGAAGTGGTAAATGGTACATCACGTATAAACTTTGGCTTTACTCGCCAACTTAAAAAAGACTGGTCGGCACTGGCGCTTGTTGAATGGGGTGTAAACCCTGTTGGTAGTAGCGATATTATTTACAACAACCCAATGGGGTGCGTGGTACGACGTAGTTTATGGCACCAATAACAGCTTTGTATGGGATGGTAATGCTGCGGGTGTTTACACATACAACAAAGACGACGGTGCTGTAAATGGTACTGCTTTGAATCTATTCAAGATGAGTTTTTATATAACCGTTTAGGTTATGCTGGCCTTTCGCACGAAAAGTACGGGCAAATTACCATTGGTAAAGGCCGTGGTGATAAATTAATTCAATACCGTAATAGCTACAACGACTTTAGCTTTGCAGTTCAAGCGCAACTTAAAAACAGCGAATTTTATACCTGTGATGTTAATGACATTTCTGAAGAAGCGTGTGAAGCCCTGTGGAATACTGGCGACAGCGCAGCTCAAGAAGTAGAATTTAACTACACCTTTGGTGGTTCTGTAACTTATAACGCAACCGACATGCTAACGTTAACAGCAGGCGTAAACCGTGGTGAATTTGATGTAACGTATGGCGATGGCACAACACAAACTGTTGAAGACTTAATTTTTGGTGCGGGTGTAATGTGGGGCAGCATTGAAAAACCAGGTTTATACGTTGCCGCTAACATAAATAAAAGCGAAAACCACGATACCGATAACCTAGGGCGCTTAATTAAAGACTCTATTGGTGTAGAAACCTTTATGTCGTACCGTTTTGATAACGATGTGCGCCCTTTTGTGGCTTATAACATTTTAGATGCCGGTGACGATTACGTTATTCAACCTAACTTTAATACCGATCCTAATGATGTATTCAAACGTCAGTTTGCTGTGATTGGTGTTCATTACTTAATTGACGAAAACACCATTGCCTACGCTGAAGCCCGTAAAGATTTTAGCGACTTTGAAAGTGATGACAAAGACCAGCAATCACAAATGGAAGCGTCTGAAGACGACGGGATTGCATTTGGTTTTAGATACAAGTTTTAACTTCCCACCATAACAACACACAAAGCCCAGCTATATGCTGGGCTTTTTTATTTTAAACGTTAAATGATGAAAAAAATTAAATGTTTGAATGCGTTATAAAAGCTGTGTGCGCTGCGTATTAATAATGCCTGTAAACATGCTTAAAATTCACCCGAAAATTAATGGAGAGAAAATGAGTTCACTCAAAACCGCCGGTAATTTTACTCTACTATGTATTGCCAGTTTAACCATAATGGTTGGCACCCTATTAGCGCCGGGTTTAGTTACCATTGCTGATGGCCTAGGCATACAAAGCAACAGCGTATTATTAATTACTTTACCTTCTTTAGGTGCGGTGGTGTTTGCCCCCCTAGCCGGAAGATTAATAGACAAGTACGGCGCATACCCTTTACTTATAATAGGTTTATTTTTATACGGATTAGTGGGTGCATGTGCTTACTTTTTACATGGCCCGACCTTAGTATTTATTAATCGTTTTGCATTAGGTGGTATTACAGCAATAGTGATGGCAAGTTGCACCGTATTAATTTCAACGTGGTACAGCGGCGAAGCCCGACTGAATATGATTGCCAAACAAGGCATGGCGATAGAGCTAGGTGGCGTTATATTTTTATTTTTAGGCGGTGTTTTAGCGTCAATGTATTGGGGATTACCCCTTGCTTTGTATTTAATTGCTTGGGTATTTTTAGCTATGTTGCTCATGTTTGTACCCCGCAAGCAGAAATTAAACGCCCAAAACACAGAGCAAACTCAACAAATAAAAAAGAGCAATTCAAACGCATTAACGCTTAAAGGGGTTTATATAGTATCAACCCTAGCTATGACCATATTTTTTACCTCAACCGTGCTTTTACCTTTTACCTTGCACGCACTAAATTTTAATGAGTCTGAAATAGGCCAACTATTGGCTTTTATATCTTTAATTGCGGTATTTACAGCGGGATTTATGCCTAAAGCAACTAAACGCCTTAGTGAGAAAAATGTATTAGCAATCGCATTTTTTGCCTTTGGTTTATCATACCTTTGCTTTATACAATCAAGTACATTGATATTAGTATTAGGCGCGCTATTAATTGGTATTGGCTTTGGTTTTAGCATTCCTCTTTTAAACCACATGACCGTAGAGCTAAGCCCAGAAAATGTTCGCGGACGTAACTTATCGTATTTTACAATGGCTGTGTTCTCCGGTCAGTTTTTTACCTCGTTTATGGAGTACATACCTGGGGGTGAACATAACGTATTTATAATATGCAGTATTTTAAGCGCCGTTGTAGCTATCGCCCTTCTTGTTAAACCTAAAGCGCACTAAGTAGCAATCAATAACCGGTAAAATTATTAAATTAAGTAGCCAATTATATCCCCTATTTATTGGCTACTTTTATTCCTTTTCACTCTTTAGCTAAGTTTATTACTTAACGATAACTTAGTATGATGTGTTCTTTTACCATAAAGCCACCAGCTAATTTATATTAATTGCATTAAGAGTTTATAAAGATGGTGAAAATATACTTAAATGGCAAAGTAATTAAACAGATTATCGCTGATCACAAATGCGTAAGGATGATTAAAAGCAATAACAGTGAGTTTGGTATATGTCTATATGTACAGATGGCATTCTAACTCAAGAGCAAGATGCTGTATATAAACACAGTTTAATTTATTTTTTGTGCAAAAATAAATTAAAACAACTTCCCTCTGTAACTCGTTAATAACATAAAACTAAGTGAAGTGCTATCCAGTTAATTCGTTATCATAAATAGATAAAACACCGATAGCTGTATATGCATACAGCTATCGTTTGAGACTATCTACCTATTTTTAATAAATGTACTATAACCAGCTAACCCCTTTGATACACTCAGTGTTGGATTATCTGAATGTTCAGCACCTTCGTTTATAGCGCTTTGCCACACAAGGTTGTTATTAGGGTTTGCTATTAAAGCAGACTCTAAATTATCAAACGCTTTTAACATTAACGGATGTTCTGCTCCACCCACAGAAAGGTATAAATAAGTAGGCGACTTAATTTTATTTGCTTGAGTAGTTAAAAATGCTTCTACATTCTTAACCACTGTCATATCGTCATACCAAGCCGCTGGGCTAAAAGCAAAGTAGCCATTAAACAGTTCAGGTTTTGTATGCAATGTATAAAGCACAAAGCTGCCACCTGCCGAAAAACCACTTAATACACGGTTATTACTAAGCTTATATTTTACCGATAAATACGGAAGTAACTCAGTTTCAATAAACGCTAAAAACTTGTCAGCTTCACCATTTGGCTCTATAAGTGTTTCATTTTCTGTGCGCGCTTGTGTATTTACATCTTGGCGAGCATAAGGAGGCACTAAATCGCGATTACGTGTATCTGTAAAAAACAAATTAGGAATAGACACCAATATAGCCTTATCCCCTTTTTCGCTCTTAGCTTGTTTTGTAAGTGCTTTATCCCATGTATCTAAATTAAAGTTACCATCGGTTTTAATAATTAACGGATACGCTCTTTTAGGATCGTAATTAACGGGTAATCTTATAAACACTTTGCGCGACTCATTAAGCACGCTTGAGTTAATTGTTACGTCGGTATAATGCGATACATAATGGTTGTAATAGCGTATGGCTAAAATACCAATAGCAAAAATGACTACGGCTAAACTTAAATTAATAAAATAATGTTTTGTTATTTTTATTGCCATGCGTCATTCCTTTAAATGTTTAGGAGTTATTTAATCGAGCTTAACCCACTGCTTAACTTCAAGTGCAGTCATTATCAGCTCTACAGAAAAAGCGGCCAGTATCATCCCCATCACGCGGGTTAAAATAGACGCCCCGCCAATACCCATTAGCTTTATAATTTTGCCCGACAGCAACAACAAAATTAGGGTTACACCCAACACTGCCAGTGTAATTAACGCTGTGCCTATTTGGGTTGTAATTGGGTGAATGTGATTATCGGTAAGTAATATAACGGCTAAAATAGCCCCTGGTGTGGCAGTAGCCGGTATAGCAAGGGGAAACACTGCAATATCGTGCCCTGGGTCTTGTTTTGCTTTATTTGAATCATTACCAAATATCATTTGTAGGCCAAACAAAAATAAAATTATCCCGCCTCCTAACTGAAACGATACCAGCCGTATACCCATCGCATTTAAAATAAGCTGCCCTATTAAAATAGAGCCAAGTAACACTGCACCTGCATATAGCACTGTTTTAAACGCAGTTTTACGACGTTGTTGATCACTTAAATGAGAAGTCAGCGCAGCAAAAAGCGCCATAGTCCCTATTGGGTCAATAGTGGCCCAAATAACGAGGGCATCTTGAGATAGTTTTTCTAGCATATAAAATCCTTGTTAAGCGAACACGTTTTAAAAACTCGGGTAACAAATTCATTTGCTTACGCTTAACTATAAGCCAAATTGGCTATTTTTTATATTGCATTTGTTCCTCTTATGATGAAATTTACTAACGTGTATAATGCAAATGCAGAACTAATACATTACTAATGCAGTACTAAACGTGTTTATACCAAATAGAATGCTCACCCAAGCTAAAGCCTAATTTAACTAATAAGTTATGCGAACGCGCATTATGTGCACTTACCTGCGCCGCTAAGTAATTAAGCGGTATAGCCAGTTTAAGTGTTTTAACAAAGCCGGTTATTACCTCAAACATAATGCCCTTATCCCAATACATAGGATCAAGCTCAAACCCAATAAACGCCCTACTTTTACAAGGCGATAAATTATAAAGCCCGCAGGTGCCCATGAGTTTGCCATTTATATTATGTTCAATAGCCACTCTTATCACTTCGCCTTCGTAATAGGCGGTAATATCGTCTTGTATTAATTGCTTAATTTGGCATTTACTTAAGGGGGTTTGATAGTCGTTAAATTCGCTCACTTGCGGGTGATTCAAAATAGAAAATAACTGTGGGGCATGCTTATGAGTAATTAAACGCAATGTAACGCGTTCAAGCTGAGTTGTTTTAAACATTTTATACAGGAGTTAAAATAGCGCTTTATGGTTAAGCATTATTAACTTACCATAGCGTATTCACAAGCATTATCTTTATAGCCAATATTGAGAGCAATAATGAGCGACGATTTTAAAGTAATTCAACCTACCACAACCGTATACTGCCCTAAACGTGGTGAGGGCTGGACCCTAACAGGCATTACTAATATGAACGAGTTTACCTCGGTAATGTTTGACGGCACACGTTATACACTCCCCGCTCGCGAAATAGTAGAAGAGCTGTTACCAAACCAACTAGCCCGAGAGCAAAATAATAGCTAGCGCCCGTGTATAAACGGAAGTGGCTGCCACTGTGCAGCCACCTATATAAAGAGTAACGAAGGATTAAAATGTATCGTTTTCACTGTATACATTTACTTTTAACTCGTCTTCATCTTCAAAAACAACAAACGAAATAGGCTTACAGCATACTTGGCAGTCTTCTATGTATTGCTCGCCAATATCTGCCGCGTCTAATAATACTTCTATGCTTTCGCCGCAATACGGGCAACTTATCGATTTTTCGGTTAACTGGTTCATTTAACACCTGCTACTTTTATCTCAATGCTTTCACTTTAATAAACACACTCTGATAATACTACATTGTGCTACAGAGGTTGCCCAATGTACGTATGGTCTTAATTAAAAACCATTACGTATATTACTTTTTCCGCTATTCACGTTAGCCTACTAAAAACAATGAAATAGGTTTTACAGTTAAAGGGTCTAACTATTAAGAATATGTATTTAAACTCATACTAGAGGTAGATCATTATATGAAAAAATCACTTACGCTTGCATTAACATCTGCCGCAATGTTGTTTAGCACCTTTTCACATGCAGCTAAAACCGAAAAAGCAGTTTTAGCCGGTGGATGTTTTTGGTGTATGGAAAGCGACTTTGAAAAGCTAAAAGGCGTAAAAGATGTTATATCGGGTTTTACAGGCGGTAAAATTAAAAACCCGACCTACAATGGTAACCATCAAGGCCATTATGAAGCAGTACAAATTACTTACGACCCTGATGTAGTAAGCTACAAAGGCATACTTGATCATTTTTGGGTAAATATTGATCCCTTTGATGCCAAAGGCCAATTTTGCGATAAAGGCCCAAGTTATTTAAGCGCCATATTTGTAGCTAACGAGCAAGAGCGCAAAATAGCAGAGCAAACCAAACAAGCCGTAATAGCAGAATTCCCAAATCAAACAGTGGTCACGCCAATACTTAATGCCAGCACTTTTTACCCAATTAAAGGTAAAGAAAGCTACCATCAGGATTATTATAAAAATAACCCCATACGCTACAATACCTACCGCTGGCGCTGCGGACGCGATAATCGCCTAGAAGAAATTTGGGGCGATAGAGTCACACATTAAAATCTATAGTTAAACGCTTGATGGGTTTATACAAACCCATCTCCACTACAGCTAACTGCTAATTCTATTCATTCCGCCCCTAATTATAAACATTATTTTGATACTGTTTCCTAAAACAGCTTATTTATCTAACTTTATAAATATAATAAATTTCACTCCTAGATTGATAAAACCTAATTCAACAACTGGAGTTACACATTATGTCTGCCACCCAATTACAACTTGCTCGTGCTCTAGCGTTACCTTCAAGAGAGGCCATGTTAAATCGTGAGCACTCAGTACAGCATTTTTGGTACAACAACGACCAACTACTTACACAAGCCTGGAAAGAGTGGGAAGAAACCGAAGTAGATACAACCACCTTTACCCTTGACGATTCATTACTAGATAAAAACTTACGTGAAGCCGTTAATGCAGCATGGGAAGATCCATCTAAAGAGCATTTAGTAAAATCACTACTAGAAGAAGTAGCGACTGATGTGTATCAGTTTCAATTTTTTGATCCTGAGCGCCTAGCTGTTTTACGTGGTTACCTTGAAAAAGTATGGAATGCTAACATTCCTATGCGTCCACCGTACGGTATTGTATTAAACCGCCGCGGCGCCATGCTCGACAAACGCTCAGAGGGCTATTTAGCTGCTCCTAGTTTTCAGGCATTTTATAACCAAGTATTAAATACATACATGCGCCCTATTTCACGTTTATTGTTTCCTGAAATCATAGGTTACGATACGCAAACGTTTGGTTTTTCTATTTATTACGACCCAAGTACAGATGCGTCTATTCGTCCGCATACCGATGCATCATCAGTAACATTAAATATTAATTTAAACTTACCTGGGGAAGAATTTAGCGGATCAGAACTTGATTTTTACGACCAAGTAAACGCAAAAGTTGTACAACTTAGCTTTAAACCAGGCACCGCCATGATCCACAAAGGCAATGTACCACACGCGGCAAAACCTATAACCAGTGGCGACAGAACAAACCTAGTGTTATGGCTTTTTGGCGATAATGGCCGTATACCAGCGCCGGGGTCAAAACGTACAGATATTGATGCAAAAGAGCGTTGGACTACACCAAAAACAACGCCAGACGGCTACGCACCTTTTTAAACGGTGCCAAGTTTAACCTTTTGTGCTTAGAACTTGCCCATTAAAGGTATTTAATCATACTTTAATGGGCTATTTACTTGTTACATAACCACTTAGTTACTATCTTTTTAGTATGCCAAGTTAATTTAAACAGCCTAATGAAGTTAAACTTTTTTATAATAACTACACTGCTTGTATCATCTTTTGCCTGTGCATCGCCTACTAAACAAAAATTAGTTGTAGGTTTAGGCGAAACCCTACCGCCTTTTGTAATGTCACATACCAACAGCGGGCTAACCCTCGATATTATTAAAGCCGCATTAACGCCTTTAGGCTATGAAATAGAGCCACGCTATTACCCCTATACGCGTCGCGCTAAAGGGTATGCAAAAGGCAGAATAGATATTTTAGCCGATATTAACTTAAACACCGCTAACGGAAACCAACTCAAAGGGTATATTTCTGATGAGGCCTATGTATACGAAAACGTAGCGATAACCCTAAAAAGCAAACAGTTTAACTTTACTAAAATTGCAGATTTAACATATTACAGCTTAATTTCGTGGCCCAGCGCCGCCATACACTTAGGCGAATAATATGCAAAAATGGCAAAAGCCAATACGCAATATTACGAAGTTCACGACCAATCTCTTCAAGTTAAAATGCTTTTTTCAAACAAGGTAGATGTAATTCAAATGGATAAACAAAGTTTTGATTACTATCGCTCAACCCTTAAAGATATTGATACAACACAATCTGTAGATCGCTTTGCGCTGTTTGGAAAAAGCCCAAATGGCTATTTATTTAAATCAAAAAGACTACGTGATGACTTTAATATTCAACTACAAAAACTTAAAAATTCAGGTCAGTACCACAAAATTTTTGAAAAATACAAGCACGCCAAATAAAAAAAGGTCGCTTTAACTAAGCGACCTTTTTACTTTTACAGCGCAAAATACCAATTAAAACTTATAAGAGGCAGAAAATTTAACGTTACGCGGTGTACCAGGTTGTACCCATGCATCGGCAAACGAGTTTGTGTAATACGTTTCATCAAACAGATTATTTACCTCAGCCGTAACACCAATCGCGTCTGTTACATCGTAATTTACAAATACACGCGCGGTTGTATAACTGGGTAGTTTAAAGTCGGTACCAAAATAGCCATTGCGTTCGTCTACAAATAATAGCCCGCCACCAAATTTAATTGCATTGCCATATAACTCGCCCGATTTAACAAGCTGCAAGCTAAGTTGATGCTCTGGTACATTTAAAAGTGACTCGCCGGCCTCTACTGTGTAGCCAAAGTTAGCATCAAAAAATGAGTTTTCTATTTGGGCATCTACATACGCATACGACGCCCAAATTTCTAAACTATCGCTAAGCTCACCCGTTAGGTCTATTTCTATTCCCTTACTTTGCGCTTCACCAATGGCGGCATAAGTAAACGCTGCTGGGTCGTCTACTACTAGCATGTTGTCTTGATCTACTTTAAATACAGCAACGGTACCAAATAACGCGCCATCGTTAAGGGTAAATTTTACACCTAGCTCAGCAGAGGTAGATTGGTTTGGCTCAAAACCATCGCCATTGGTATCATTGCCCGACAGCGGGCGAAAGTTTTCGCCGTAGGCTGCATATACAGATACATAATCACCGGCTTCATACACCACACCAAACTGCGGGCTCACGCGCGACTGCGTTTGTTTAGTATTAGTACCTGCTAAACGGTTATTTAAACGCTGCTCGTAATCATCAAAACGGGCACCAATACGAATATCTAACTTATCGGTTACGCTTATTTGGTCTTGAATAAATACCCCTAGTGACTCTTGAATCTCTACGCGATCGGTATTAGATGTAGGCGTTGGTAATTCATACGCGCCGTATACAGGGTTAAATACATTAATGTATTGATCGCCCCGTACACGTAAAATAAATTGATCGTTTTCAAATTTATCAGCGTCAACACCCATAATTAAACGGTGCTCAAAACCGCCAAGCTCAAGGCTGCTGCTTAGCTCTGCACGCAAAACATGGTATTGAGCATCAAAATCGCGGTAGCGCCTAAAGCGGTTTACTTCGCCATCAACTACGCCGCCAAACCCGGTTTCGGTTGCAAAGCCTTCCATAGAGGTATCACGGTAGTTTGCACCAAATAAAATGCTCCAGTTATCATCAAAGTCATGAATGTACTCTAACTGATGCCCTAGTACATCGGCTTCAATTAGGCCATCGCCCGGTTCACCTAAAAAACGGCTTTGTGGAATAAGCCCAAGCTCGCCATCTATGGCTAATACGCCTCTATCAAACGGCACTTCTTGGTCGCTGTATTCAAGCTCGTAAACAAGTTGGCTGCTGTCGTTAATATTCCACACTATTGACGGGCTAAAACCGTGTTTAGTGGTTTCTATGGTGTCTCTAAAGCTCTCGGCGTCTTCGTAAAAACCAACCAGTCTAATTGCAATGTCGTCGGTAAGCGCTGTGGTGTAATCAACATCGGCGCGGTAAGTATCAAAACTCCCTACCGAGAGCTTAATTTCACCTTGCGTATCAAACGTTGGGCGTTTAGTAACTAAGTTTACTGTACCACCTGGCTCACCACGGCCAAATAAAGCCGCACGGGGGCCTTTTAAAACCTCAACCGACTCAATACCCGACAAATCACGCGAGCCACCAAAACCGCGCCCAGCATTAAAACCATTTACTAAGTAGTTACTCGGTAGGTTTTCATCGCCTACAAAGCCACGTAACGAAAAACTATTCCAAAGCCCACCAAAGTTATTTTGCCGTGCAACAGAGGCCGATAAATCAAGCGCTTGGTTAAGGCTTACTGCACCTGCATTTTCAAGGGCTTCTAAATCAATTTTAAGCTCTGATTGTGGAGTTTCTAGTTGGCTAAAGTTACCTTGGTAAGCTTGGCGCGTAGCAACCACTGACAGTCTTTCAATATTCGTGTTAGCACTGTGTGTTTGCTGGTTTTGATCAGCAGCTAAAGCCTGGCTGCTAAATAAGCTTACTAGGCACGCACTTAAATAGGAGAGCTTAAGCCCTGTTGTGTTGGTTTTCATTGTGAACCTTGTTAGTAATATAAGTATTTTATAGTTATGGTGTTGTTACTAGGAGCGCCAAACAGCGGCGGTTAGCGCACCTAGTAAGGATTACTTTGCTATAGCCTCAAAGCGTGGCATGTTATTGAGAACTGATTTAGGCGGGTTACCCTTATAAAATAACCAAGGGTAGTAAAACTCACGTAATTGCTGATGATAATCACGAATTTGCTGCTCGTATGCATACGCTGCTACTGAGTCGGTTTGGGCGGCTCGCGTTAAGCTGCGCTGCAATAACAGCGGTGGCGAAAACCACGACACAACGCCTGCTAAGTCATATTTTTTAGCGGCTGCGTCTCGGTATGCTTTAGAGAGCGGCGCTGCTTTTAAATCGCCCATTTGCTGAAATGCGTAATACCATTTCCACTCAAACTCACTGCTCATAGCAATGTATGGCGCAAGTGCTGGGTACTCTTTAATAAAAGGCTGCATAGTGGCAGATTTTGGTAAATCCCAGGCATCATTTACCGCTTCACGCTGAGTAAGCATAATGTCGCCACCCTTAGGCGAATGCACCGATTTGTTTATAGCAAGGTCGCCTAAAATAGGAATAATAAAAGCAAATAATACCCATAAACCAATTAGGCCAGAGGCAACGCGCGGCGCACTAGTCGCGTTTTTGCCCCACCACACACTCAGCGCAGTCCAAAATGCAAGGTATGCAATACAAAGTAGCGATACATACGCAATTTCAAACGCGCTTGCCCCAGCTATAAATGCACCTATAAAAAATGGCAGCATTAAACACACTATTACTGCTAAAAACCTTACCGTTATACGTGCGCCCCACAAATCAAAGTACGATTTAGCCGTAGTAACCAGTAAGTCGTGCCTGCCGCTAGTGCGCTCGTTTGCAAATAAGTCATGAAACAGCAAAATAATAACCAGTGGTGCTAAGGCGCTAATTACAAATACAAAATCAATTTTACCGGCTTGTGCCAGCTCGGCATTTTGCGCATCGCTTTCGTAAATTTGCCCCTCTATGGCCAATAAATTAATACGGTGTTTCCACGGGAATATATCGCGCTCACCTAATGCTGCAAAAGCAAGGTTAGATGGCTGAGAATACGTTAAATGAAAACTGTAATAAGCCAACATGCCCGGATCGTCTTGCTTTTGCAGCACTTTAGCGCGATCGCTTTGATCTGCAGCTTTTAAACGCTCTATTGTTTGCTGCTGCGCGCTTACTTCGCTAAGCCCGCTGTATATTGCAAAGCCCGATAAAACAAAGCTACATAACAGCAATACCACAAGGTACTTTTGACGCAGTAAAAAGCCCCATTCTCGTGTAAGTTGTGTAATTAAATAACTCATATCAAACGTTTTCCTACCAATTTAATACCGCCTACAAGTACTACAATCCACAGTATTAACTGTAAAAAAGCAGGTACACTTCTTTGCGCGCGAACATCAGCGCTATCTACATCAAAGGTAAAGTTTTGCAGTATTTGCCAGTTCTCTGATCCTACGCGTGCTTTTTTAGTGGCCTCGGTATTGGCGTTGCGGTTCATATCAACTTGGTAATCAAGCTTTTCAATGTGTACTTTGTTAAGCCCTTGCACAAAATCAAAGCGCAGCTTTTCGGTTTCGCGTAAAAAGCGATGATGGGTTTCTATGCTTGTGCCTACTACAATCATCGACAGCGAGCGAATAGCCACCATAGGCGATACCCAACCAAAGTAACGCGATACCTGCGTTTGCTTAAGCTCACTTTGCATGCGCTGCTCGGCAAACTGGTTTAACACCTTAGTTTGTTTGGCCTCTGATTCACTGGCCACTAACCCTCTAAAGTTTACTGGCAGCTCATCAATGCTGTTTACGTTGTATTTTTTAAGCAGAGATTGTTTAAATTGCTTAAAGGCGGGATCGTTGGTGTTATGGCCATCACCTAGTTTTCTAAGCTCAGCTTTTACTTCAAAGTCGGTTTCTATTTTACCGGCCGATGGCACAGCCGTAGAGGCACTGGTACTTGCTACGCGCGGCATAACAATGCACAGTAAAATCCACACAAACGCAAGCGCTGTAAAGCTGCCACTATTTTTACTAAACACGCTCGATGCTAATAAAACAACTAACACCCACACGCTTAAATACAATGCATAGCCCACAATAAAACTAACAACTGCTAAAAGGCTCTCACCAGCGCTAAGCGTAAATAACGCCGACACCGCTAATGGCGCAATAATTAACCCAACAACACACAAAAGCGCCAGCCCTTTACCCGCAATCAGCGTGCTGCCTTTGGTGCCTTGCGCCAATAAATACGACAGCGTTTGCGATTCGCGCTCACGGCTAATAGAGCTGTAACCTATTAAAATAAGCAGTAACGGCGCTAATGTTTGCACAATAAAAGCAGGCGTTAAGCTGCCAAGTTTTGTTAAAGCTGTGCCTTGGCGCTGCTCGGCAAACATTGCACTGTTTTGCCTATGCCCTTCTAAAAATATTGAGTTACCTGTGTAGGCATCAATCCCCGGATCTAGGGTGCTCAGTGGGGTTGGTGTTCTAAAAGCGTAATGCCCGTAATGCACCATTCTGTGTGGGTGGCGATCGGGCTGCTCAGCAAAGCTTTGCTCTGCATTGCTTTGTAATTCATTACGAGTGTGGCTAAGTTCGTGCATTGTAATGGCAGTCACCACCACCGATGAAAGCGTAAGTAATAAACCTATGGCTAAAACGGTCATCGCCAGTTTTGAGCGAAGCCAATAGCGCCACTCATCTTTGGCAACTATAACCACCTTTGAAAAATTATTTTTGCTCATTACGCGCCTCTTTGTGCAAACGCGGCATGAACTTGCTCGGTATCAATACGGCCGTTTTCTGGCGCGTCAAATTCGCCCACCAGCTCGCCCGCTCTTAATAAACCAATTCGGTTTGCAACTTGGCATGCGCCGTATACATCGTGCGTTACCATTAAAATAGTAGCGCCGGTTAATGCAAGCTCACGCACTAACTGGTTAAACTCATCAATAGCAACAGGGTCAAGGCCCGATGTAGGCTCATCGAGTAAAAATATGGGGGCTTGGCGTAAAATAGCCAGTGCAATCGCAGTTTTTTGCCTCATGCCTTTAGAGTACGTTTGCATAGGACGCTCCCATGCAGCTTGCTGTAGCGCTACACGGTTAAACGCAGCATTAATTTGCTCATCGGTTTTTTTAATATCAGCAAGCGATAAAAAATACGCCACGTTTTCGCGGGCAGTTAAATGCGGATATAACGTGGCCGACTCTGGCAAATACGCCGTTTTACCGCGTACAAAATCAAGTGCGTGTGTTACCTCTTTGCCCGCTACTTTTACAGAGCCTTGAGTGGGTTTATTAAATCCAAGCAAGGTTTTTAACGTGGTTGATTTACCCGCGCCGTTACCGCCAAGTAACGCGTAAATTTCGCCTGAGCCTACGCTAAAGTTTAAGTTTTTTAAAATAGCGTTGTTTTTAATGCTAAAACTTAACGAGTCCACTTCAATAATGGCTTCGCTTTTAACTGTTTGAGTAGCGGCTTGAGTTGTATTTAGGGCTTCATTACGTGTTTGTTCCACACGTGGAGATTCTTTCGGTGATGTTTGATTAACAGCTGTAGGTGTACTCACATTCAAACTCTATTAAGGGAAATTAGAATGCGTTGAATGTTATACTATATCAAACACCTATTGCAACACTATAACATATTAATAATTAACAAATGATGCAGAGGTTTTAATAGTGATACCCACGTTGATTTATTCAACGGGTTTTGCCTATTACAAAATCCATAGCCATTTAGGCTAAAATCATTCCTAACGCAGCGTTTAAAATTAAGTACTTAAGTTATTTACGTCTTACCTTTAAAGTAAATTGAACAATGAACTTTTCAATTGCTAAAATGCCCACCTATTTTTCTATCAAGAGATACAATGGCAAATTTCAATACTCATCTTAATACTGCAGTCATCGTCACAGGTTTAGGCTCAGCCACTTTATTATCTGCAGGCCATATTGATTTAAACGGCGCACTTTGGTTATGGTTTTTAGGCTCAATTGGCGGCTTATTACCCGACATAGACTCAGATAACTCAACCTCGCTCAATACTATTTTTAACTTATTCGCACTGAGCGCTGTATTACTGGTGCTGCATTACATAACCACCGAGCTAATAATCGAAATTAGTTTTATAGAGCTAATCGTAGTGCCGTTATTGGTGTACGGGTTTATGAAATACATTATTAGGCCCATTTTTGAATGGATCACTGTGCACAGAGGCAGCTGCCACTCATTATTATTTTTAGTGCTATGCGCGCTGTTAACAACGCAAGTAACCTGGCAACTAAACGAGCAAACAACCACACAAGCAGCCACCTTTGCCTGGTTAACAGGTGGGTTTATTTTAATCGGCGGGCTAATTCATTTATTACTCGATGAAATTTACAGTGTAGATTTAAGCAATGTCACCATTAAACGCTCCTTTGGCACCGCGTTAAAAATAGCCGACTTTGACAATAAATTAATTACGTTAGCATCAATAATTGCCATTGCAGGTTTAATCTATGTAGCCCCGCCTACAGAGCAAACTATTATCGCATTAAGTGATTGGTCTCATTTTAGGCTTTTATCTTAATAAAAAACATTTATAGGCTTAGTCACACAAAATACCCATAAACATTGTTTGTGGGTATATATGCGTTTTTAAGCGATTGTTTTAATTTCCTCTCGAATAAACAGCCAGCTTAGTTAGTCGAAATCACCCCAACATTTAATTTAAAAGTTAATTCACAAAAAGGATAAGAGGCGCATCTCTTTTAAAGTCTCAACAGCTTAACTCAATGCGGCTTTGCCAATTTAAGTTTCATTAAAAGCGCAAGTTTTAGCCTATTTGATATTAATTATTATTTTTATTGGTTTTAGTGAAATAATTACTCCGCTTTACCTGTCTTATAGCAGCAATACTTTCATCTGTTTGATGTATGCAAAGTGACTACAACTTTTAAAGCGTCAAATATACAATTAGAAGAGGACCATAATGGAATTTACACATAAACGCACCACCCTAATTACAGCATCGTTATTGTTAGCGTTAGCAATAACCCAGGCTATTTTTACTGCCTTTTACAGTGCTGAAATTAGCTTTTCAAGACAGTATGCATGGGGACTAGAAGCCGTGCTGTTTACTGTGCTTGTGGCCTTTGCAAGTACCACTATGGTGCAAGCTAAAAACGCTCAACTAGGTTGGTCGGCTATCACATTTAGCGCAATACTTAACATAATACAGGTGAGCATTGGCCTAACGTTGTTTTCAACATTTGGTGAAGTAGCGGGCGCAGTAGAAGGCGCACAACCTTTAATTGGCGGTGTGGTGTCTTTATCATTCATGATTTACTACGCAGCTAAATTACTACTAGGCTTAGCAGCACTTGTATTTGGCCTATCTTTTATTGCTAAAGGTGGCAAAGCCATTGGCGGCCTTACAGCCCTAACAGGCGCAGTTGCAATGCTTGCCAATGCAGTATTAATTATTGCTGGGCGTGATGGGTTCTTACCATCAGGTGTTGCTGGTGCATCAGGTATGATTGCAACATTACTTCTAGCAATCTGCTTATTTAGCCTTAACCGTAAGCAAGACTAAGGTTTAGTGCCTTTTTAGTAAGGCACTTACTTAAATAAGTTATAAACATCGGCGTGAATTAGGGTTCTAATTCGCCGATGTTTTATGTTTGAAGTATACTCTTTGCGCATTCCAATTTTGCTCCCTCTTAGTAATCTAAATACTAACTCACAAAGAGTTTATGAGGCGCTGCGCTTTTAGAGGGTAAAAATATCTTATATCAAAAGCTTTTAACCGATTTATGTTTTGATGTATGAAGTCAAGATTTGA
>NZ_PNDP01000139.1:0-303 GCF_005886415.1 Pseudoalteromonas sp. S327
TATTGAAGACTAAAGTAGAAAACAATTAATCACGAAAGATTAAAATGGCACTCAATGATACTTCTATCATTCTTTTTTTACTTTTGAAAACTCTTTACAAAAACATATTATCTATCAGAATTTTATTATCAGCTTTTCCAAATTTTTAAAGAGCATATTAATCAGTTATACCCAAAGGGTAAAACTAACTAACAATCATCTGTGTGGACACTACGAACAAATAAGTTCTAAATCGTATAAGGAGGTGATCCAGCCCCAGGTTCCCCTAGGGCTACCTTGTTACGACTACAACCAAAGTCATGA
>NZ_PNDP01000140.1:0-399 GCF_005886415.1 Pseudoalteromonas sp. S327
TTTATAGTTGGTATTGGTTCGGGCGTTGTACCTTCAGGGTTCGATGGCGAGGGTTAAGGATGGGTTTCAAAGCTAAATTTACGTGACTGAGCTGCTTGCCCCGCTCAGTTTACTCCAAACGCGTCGGTTTCTTTTTTCTCGTAAAGCACCCATGCCCAAAAGTTAAGCTCATCCTTGGCATTGGTGATATCCACTAAAGTACCATTTTGATCTGCTGTACCGCCTGGATTATCAAACCAAAACGACATTTTATTGGGTTCACTGATCTCTTCAAAACGCGATAAAGTGTAGTCAAACGTATCAGTTATATTATCTGTAGCGGCAAAGTGAAATACTAATTGAGCGTTATCACAGGTACGCTCCGTTTCAAATCGCTCCTATTCTGCGGTCCAAGGCACC
>NZ_PNDP01000141.1:0-252 GCF_005886415.1 Pseudoalteromonas sp. S327
CATCCTCTAAACTGCCTTCGTGAAATAAATAAATTTCATCAGTATCTAGGATGCTTGAAAAGCTATATTCTTCGTATAAAAATAATGATGAGTTTGCATATTCAACGTTGAACTTATAAGGATGCGTTGGCATTTCGTTGCTTGTTGCAATAAATAAATGGCGACTGTTATAACGCTTAGGATTAACTTGTTTTTCATTAATAATAATATTGAGATTTTTAGAAGCTAGTAAATACACGCTTAATACATATC
>NZ_PNDP01000142.1:0-277 GCF_005886415.1 Pseudoalteromonas sp. S327
AGTTAGGTGCACTATGTGAGTAGGATCATTTAAATTAGATAAGTCGTAAAAAAGCACATTAGAACGAGAGGTATCTATTTGAGCTAAACGCTGCTCGGGCATTGGTGTTTGCGAATCAAAGTGACGGTGCGCTTGCACCTGCTGAGTTAAGAATGTTGAAAATTTGCTCGTGCTAACTCTAATTAGTGCATGAAAGTAAGTAATCATAAGAAAATCCATCTCTAGAGTGTGTAGTTATAAAGACCGTGTATTTAATAAAAAATGTTAAAAATATTTA
>NZ_PNDP01000143.1:0-248 GCF_005886415.1 Pseudoalteromonas sp. S327
TCCCACTGGTTAATTGTAAAAGGCGTTTGCATTGAGCTGATAATTTGCTCCGCAATATTAATAACGTCGTAGTAATTATTTATATTACGCATCAGTTTTAAAAACTCATCACCCCCAAAGCGAGCAATAACAACGTTTTCACGTAAGTGCTTTTTCATATTTCTGGCTACCTCCTTTAAAAGTAGATCGCACGTTTCTTGGCCAAGAGTATCGTTAAAACCTTTAAAGCTATATACGTCAAAAAACAT
>NZ_PNDP01000144.1:0-274 GCF_005886415.1 Pseudoalteromonas sp. S327
AATGTAAGAAATTTTGTACTTTCGTGCTGAGTTAATATATGATCTTTTTCTTCTACCAGTACTTTGCGGTTTTATAATTTTGCGCTGAAGTTGCTTTGCTCATATTTACCGTAGCGGTTTGACCAATTAGCAATTATCGTAGCAGCGTACTCGGCATCTTTTTTATTACTTAGTAAGTGGTCGGCGTTATCGAAGATAATAAATATTTGTGGGTGTTTGTCTGATGCATAAATTTTCTCTGCTTCAGAAATATTATAATTGGCCTGAAGACTGG
>NZ_PNDP01000145.1:0-241 GCF_005886415.1 Pseudoalteromonas sp. S327
ACTATGGGTGATGATAGACTCGTTGAGCAAATTACTAAACAAGTTAATAAATTAGTTGATGTACTTAAAATTATTGATTTGACCGAAAAGAGTCACATCGATCGTGAATTATTACTTGTTAAAGGATTTGCCCAAGAGGAAACCACACGTGCAGCGGTTACACGCGTTGTAGCCGTGTTCCAAGGTGCTATTTTACATATGCGTCGCCAAAGCTACAGCATACAACTGGTATGCAGCACAC
>NZ_PNDP01000146.1:0-400 GCF_005886415.1 Pseudoalteromonas sp. S327
GAATAGAACTTGGCTTATCGCTGCATGCACCCAGTATTATCGCTAATAGCGCAATAATAAACGTGTATGTAAATTTATATATAGCTGACATGGTTAACTCTCTTGCTCGACGAGTTTTGTTAAAATCAGCTTATATTATGAACGCGTTAAAAGCATAAAAAAAATTAAATTATTGTATAAAACACATCACTAAAAATGATGTAAAATAATCTTACAATTAAAATTAATAACGGTGCTATATGCGGCCTCAAGAGCTTAATTAACTAATGATTTTTGATGCCATCATGACTGAAGGCAGTATCAATCGTGAAGCAGAGCAATTATCGATGACACAACCTGCGGAATCTAACTCGCTTGCACGTCTGCGCTAAGCGAGGGCAGAAGACTAAATGAGAAAACC
>NZ_PNDP01000147.1:0-253 GCF_005886415.1 Pseudoalteromonas sp. S327
AAAACTTGATTCAAAACGTACTTGGTCATTACCTTAACCAGTACAACCATGCGAAAGTGCATCGGCACCAACTTTACGTTCAATTACAACAATCGCATTAGCAATAATAGGACGCCCAATAGACGAACCTAATAAATAAGTACCTTAGTAAATAGATCCCGTTTTAAGCGTTGGGTAATTCTACACACATCCCAATTCATCATATAAGTCAACTACGTATCACTCAGATGCTCCTGATGCGATTGCTTTTTCT
>NZ_PNDP01000148.1:0-256 GCF_005886415.1 Pseudoalteromonas sp. S327
ACAAGATGCTCAAGGATCACTTGTAGGTGAAGTGACACACAGGGTAGCGCACAGCTTACTTGCCACCCCTGATACTGAATTAAGCCAATTAACTAAAATTTATGCCCATCCTCAGCCAGTTGCTCAATGTAGTAGCGTTTTACAAGGACTCGGTGTTTTTCAACCTGAAACCTGTGATGCAACCTCAAGTGCTCTACAGTCTGCTTTAAATACGCCATATAGTGCGGCTATTGGCTCCGCTCCTGGAGGGCATAAC
>NZ_PNDP01000015.1:0-14062 GCF_005886415.1 Pseudoalteromonas sp. S327
CTGGTGTATCTCCGTTATAATTGTTTTGGGTTAAGCCCATTCAAGTGATTAAGAAATTATTATCACCACAGAGAACACGGAGAAGTGAAGGAGAAGAGCAAACAACGTCTCAGTGTAGCGCGCTGCGCCCTCGGTGGTCAAAATTGTTCTTTTAAGTAAAAACTAAAGAAATTTTATCACCACAGAAAACATGCAGTAGTGAAGAAGTAATAATTAATTGTAAACGCCTTGCTTGCTGGCGCGTTGATATAAAATCTATACGCTTTTTCTTTTTGCGTGAGCAAGCTTCACGCCTACCAATAAAAAAGCACCGCGTTTATTGTAAACTCGGTGCTTAATATTTATTTTCTTACAGCTTACAGCTTACAGCTCTAACGTAAACGTTATACCCGCTACTCTTGGCTCACCTAATTGCACGTAGGTGTGTGTAGCATAGCTATCAAGTGGGTCGTTACCAAACTCAAAGCCGCGGGTTGGTACTTCTTCGTCAAATACGTTACGTGCCCATGCGCGCACTGCCCACATGTCGGCTTCGTAGCCTAAACTTAGGTTTACTAAATTACTGCTAGGTGCTTTTGAATTATGGCTATCTGAGAAGTAGTAATCGTCCTTACCTTCAACACCAATCATACCGTACAGCTCATTAGTAAAGTTGTAACGTGCGCTAAATGCGTATTGGTATTTAGGTGATTGCGCTTGCTCACGACCGTCTTGATTTAAGCCAGATTGCGTTACAAAGTCGTCAATTTCTGTGTTTAAGTAACCGGCGCTACCTGTTAAGAATAAATCTTCGGTAAGTTGGTAACTACCTTCAACTTCTAGCCCGTAGTTGCTACCAGAGCTTGCGTTATCAACGTAGCCTGTAAATTGCTGACCTTCTACTTGCCATGCTTTTAGCTGTATGTTGTCGCGGTACATATAAAATGCTGCTAAACGAAGGGTAAATTTATCATCAAGCGATGAACCCTTAACGCCAAACTCGCCGCTCCAAAGGTATTCAGGGTCAAAGCTTGTATGCTGCTGGAAAAAATCAGCATCTAGGTTTAAGCCTTCATCTTTAGCTTTTGCTAATGCTTCTGAATTAATACCGCCAGCTTTATAACCACGGGTAATGCTGGTGTAGATCATAGTACGGTCAATCACTTGGTATTCAAGTGCTATTTTACCGCCTACCATTACGTCGTCAGTCTCTTCAATAAAGCCGTTGCTGTCGGTGTAATCACCTTGGTATTGCTCTACACGTAAACCGGTAATGAGCGTGGTTTTAGGGCCGATAGGTGTGGCTACTTGGCCGTAAACAGCTACGTTACTGGTTTCGTAGGTTGATGCAAATGGACTTGCAAGCCAAGTGTATTCTCGCTCTAAATCTACATCGCGGTTTTGATAGTAAACACCGGCAACCCAGTTACCTGTTTTAGAATTAAATTGTAAATTAGCCGATTGATCATCGCGATCACGCGTGTATACATCGGTTGAGCTATAACCCCAAGGGTGTAGGCCAGCTGCACATAATTGTGGCTCGCTTGCATCGTTACATACCCAGTCTTCATCAAAGCTGTAAAGTAGCTCTGTATCAATAGCTGAAAGGTTTAAGCTTACATCAAAGGCATTAAAGCCTGTGTAGGTATTATTAATACCAATGGCGTAGCTTTGTTGATTATCTTGGCCTGGCTCGTCGGCTACACTATTACGGCTGTTATCAAGCGTGAACGCATCGTAGCCGTTGTTTATATCTATGTAGTGCAGGTTTAACTCTGTGTTTAAATGCTCAGTAAGTTGGCTGTTTAATTTAAAGCGGGCTACTTGCTCATCTTGTTGTTGAGTTTCTTCGTTTAAATATAGGTTATCTACGTAGCCGTCTGATTTTCTGCGAAAGTAGCTGACGCGGGCACTTGTGTCGTCGGTTAATCCAGTACTTGCTGCAAGGCCTGCTTCGCGCGAGTTATAAGTACCCATACCCACTTGTAATTTTAAGCTAGGATCGGCAGTTGCCTGAGCTGATTCCATTTGGATCATACCGGCCATGCCGTCTGCACCAAAGCGAGTGCCTTGTGGGCCGCGGTAAATTTCTACCTGGTCTATATCAAATAATAATGAGCTGCCACCTAAACCCGAGTAGTTAATGCCGTCAATAACTAAGCCAACCGATGGGTTAATTGGATCTACAAATTGTGAACGAAGTCCCACTCCACGAATTTGAATATAACGACCACGAGACGCACCAGATGTAAAGTTTACGTTGGCTGTACTACCTAGCATTTCGTCTAAGTAACTTGCACCACGTTGATTAATTTCATCTTTGCTAAATAGGCTAGCGCTAGCGCTTAATGTTTGAATGCTTTCACGTTGAAAGTCGCCTGTAACAACAATTCGTTCTAGGTCGCTGTCATCAGCGTTTGCTATAAGTGGTGTACTAATTAGCGGTAATAACGCCGCAGTAATTAAAGACAAACGTAAGTTCATTAGGTTACTTAACTCCATTTTGGGGACTCGTATGGTAGCAATTATTTTAATACTTGTGTTATAACGCAGCGATTATACGTTAAATAATCAGGATTACTAATATGACCTTTAAAGTTGATTTTAAAGTGCGCCATTACGAATGTGACCTACAAGGAATTGTAAATAACAGTGTGTACTTTAATTATTTAGAGCATGCTCGCCATGAGTTTTTATTTGCAAATGGGGTTGATTTTGCACTACTAGCAAAGCAAAAAGTTAATTTAGTGGTGATACGCAGTGAGGTTGATTATAAACATTCGCTTGTACCAGATGATGAATTTTATATAGCAGTTGAACCTGAGCGTATAAGCCGTATAAAGTTTGCGTTTAAGCAAACCTTAGTGCGTAAACACGACAACAAAGTAATGCTACAAGCCAAGGTTATAGGCACCTCGGTTAATGAAAAAGGGCGCCCTTTTTTACCTCCCGAAATAGATAATTTATTTAAAAATTACACCCAAGATTAGCGGGTATAATTTTTAGGGGCTGTGACCTTTGGGGCTAAATTTAACCTAGTTTGTTTTATAGCAGCGCCTAGGTAGTGGGATTGTTTATCGTAAATAGTGGGTAGCGTAGGTGCTGTTATCGAGCCTACTAAGTTACAAATCAAGCAAGGCGATTAAAGCCCCCTTACTGTGTACATGTTATAATCTGCAAAGTTCAACACTCTCTAAACTATCATAGAACAAAAATTTACATTTAAAACATGCATTTTTAACGGATAAACCGCATAAAAATTGTTACTATTACGGTAATTAAATATTTAGTTAGAAATAGCATGAAATTAGCAGCACTACCGATGCTTTTAATCGGTTTATGTATTGGTTGTACAGCCACAGGGACGGTGACCACTGAGCAGCTAAAGTACACACAATGGCAACTATCAAAGGTTGATGGTTTAGCTGTGCCGGCCTCTTACAGTGCATCAATGAGCTTTATTGAAGCGTTGCAAGTAAACGGGTTTGCAGGATGTAATAAGTTTTTTGGTGAAGGCGAGCTTAAAGACAGCAGTATTAGCGTTAATAAACTTGGCATGACGCGTAAGTCGTGCGGAGCAGACGTTGATGAGCTAGAGCAGCAGTTTTTACAAGCGCTACGAGAAGGTGCAACGCTTACCATGCAAGGCTCACAGTTAGTTATGCAGGGCGATCAAACTTTTTTATTTATTGCAAAGTAGTGGCATGAGTATTTAAAACTGCCTCTTGCAGGCAATTTTTAACTGGCGTACACTCAACGCTGATTTGATCAAAATAGCAAATCAACGAACATAATTTTACTTGTCGGAGTGCCTTAAATAATTAAGGCTGAGATCGCGAAAGCGGGATCCGTGAACCTGATCAGGTTAAAACCTGCGTAGGGAACAAGCTGCCTAAAATGGGACGCTTGTGCGTCTTTTTTTATGCGCACAACAAAATAACTAGCCATTTTAGGCCGCAAAGCAGCGTAATCACTGCTTTACGATCTTTCTCTATTCCTTATGGAATATCTGACAAGACAACCCTTTAGCAATGAGGTAAGTCATGTCAAACACTACAAATAAGTCTACACGTCGAGAAACACGCGCTGCTGCGTCAGATTATATTTATAATTTAACGGGTCAGCCATTTCCAAGCTCAAAAAAAGTGTATGTTGAGGGCAGCCAAAGCGGTGTACGCGTGGGTATGCGCGAAATTACATTAAGCGATACGTTTATTGGTGGCGATGAGCAAAACCCTGTGTATGAGCCAAACGATCCACTGCGTGTTTACGATACATCAGGCCCGTATACCGACCCTAACTTTGAGTTAGACGTACGTAAGGGGTTACCTAAATTTCGTGAACAGTGGATAAAAGAGCGCAACGACACTGAAGTGCTCGGCTCGGTCACTTCGCAATTTGCTCAGCAACGTATGGCCGATGACGGCCTTGATCATATTCGCTTTGATCATTTACCTAAAATTCGCCGTGGTAAAGCGGGCAAAAACGTGACGCAAATGCATTATGCTCGCCAAGGCATTATTACCCCTGAAATGGAATACGTAGCCATACGCGAAAACATGGGCCGTGCACAAATTAGAGAAGAGCTGCTAGCAGCACAGCATAAAGGCGAATCGTTTGGGGCGAGTATTCCCGATTTTATTACCCCTGAATTTGTACGCGACGAAATAGCCCGCGGTCGCGCTATTTTACCAAATAATATTAACCACCCCGAAACCGAGCCCATGATAGTTGGCCGTAACTTTTTAGTTAAAGTTAACGCTAATATTGGTAATTCATCGGTAAGCTCATCAATCGAAGAAGAAGTAGAAAAAATGGTGTGGTCTACCCGCTGGGGTGCCGATACCGTAATGGATTTATCAACTGGGCGTTACATTCACGAAACCCGTGAATGGGTAGTACGCAACTCGCCTGTGCCCATTGGCACGGTACCAATTTATCAGGCGCTAGAAAAAGTAAACGGAGTGGCCGAGGATTTAACTTGGGAGATATTTCGCGATACGTTAATTGAACAAGCCGAGCAGGGCGTTGATTACTTTACTATTCATGCCGGCGTATTACTGCGTTACGTGCCAATGACGGCAAAGCGTGTAACCGGTATTGTATCGCGCGGTGGCTCAATTATGGCTAAGTGGTGTTTAGCGCACCATAAAGAAAACTTTTTATATACGCACTTTGAAGATATTTGCGAAATTTTAAAACAATACGATGTGTGTTTTTCGCTTGGAGATGGCCTTCGTCCAGGTTCGATTGCTGATGCCAACGACGAAGCGCAATTTAGTGAGCTACGTACGTTAGGGGAGCTTACAAAAATTGCGTGGAAACACGATGTACAAGTATTTATTGAAGGCCCAGGCCATGTGCCAATGCACATGATTAAAGCCAATATGGATGAACAATTAGAACATTGTGGCGAAGCGCCTTTTTACACATTAGGCCCATTAACGACTGATATAGCACCAGGGTACGACCATATAACATCGGGTATAGGCGCTGCACAAATAGCGTGGTACGGCTGTGCCATGCTGTGTTATGTAACACCAAAAGAGCATTTAGGTTTGCCCAATAAAGAAGATGTAAAAGAGGGCTTAATTACCTACAAAATTGCAGCGCATGCGGCCGACTTGGCCAAAGGCCACCCCGGCGCGCAAGAGCGCGATAATGCATTATCTAAAGCGCGCTTTGAATTTAGATGGCACGACCAATTTAACATTGGTTTAGACCCAGAGCGTGCCCGTGAATACCACGACGAAACCTTACCGCAAGAGTCTGGCAAAGTAGCGCACTTTTGCTCTATGTGCGGCCCTAAATTTTGCTCAATGAAAATTACCCAAGAAGTACGCGATTACGCAAAAGATCTCGAATCACGCGGGATCGATCCTAACAATGTTGGTGATGCAATTGAGATCAAAATGGTTGATGTAGAAGCGCAAATGAAAGCGAAATCTGAAGAGTTTAAACAAACGGGCTCAGAAATTTACCACAAAGCAATATAAGCCAATAACAGGTTAGCGGCTTATGGCTGCTAGCCTGTTATTAAAAGGAGGTTTTATGTTTTACAACATTGCTGTTGTGGGGTTTGGTTTAGCAGGGCGCTTAGCTGCCCTTGAGCTTAGTAAGTCGCATCATGTAACCGTGTTTGAAGCCAGTGACGAACACACACAAAATAGTGCCGGTAAAGTGGCTGCGGCAATGCTTGCTCCGCTTGCTGAGTCGGTATTGTGTGAAACGGATTTAGCCATCATGGGGCTAAATTCACTCAAGCGCTGGCCAGAGATAGTGAGCGAGCTTGAAGGCGAGGTTTTTTATCAGCAAAAAGGCACGCTGGTCGTGGCGCACCAGCAAGATAAAGGTGACTTACAAAGCTTTAGTCAGCGTATTAAGCCTATAGCAGGGCACAGCGCGCAGGCGTTAAATGCTCAGCAAATAATGCAGTTAGAACCCGAATTAGCTAATCGTTTTAACCAAGGTGTGTTTTTACCCTGCGAAGGGCAAATAGATAACCAGGCCTTTTATAGAGCAAGCTTTACCATGCTTAATAAACGTAAGGTTAAGTTTGTTTTTAACCAACGCGTTAGCATTCAAAACGGCGAGGTGAATAACCGCGGGTTTGATTACATTATTGATTGTCGTGGCTTAGGCGCTAAAGGCGATAAACCCCTTAGAGGGGTTCGCGGTGAGGTGGCCAGGTTACATGCACCTGAGGTTAATTTAACGCGGCCGGTACGTTTAATGCATCCGCGCTACCCAATTTATATAGCGCCAAAACCTAATAATGAGTATGTAATTGGTGCAACTGAAATAGAGTCTGATGATAGCGGCCCTGCAACAGTACGCTCCACGCTTGAGCTACTTTCGGCGGCCTACACTGTGCACAGCGGGTTTGCCGAAGCGCGGCTGTTAAATATTCAAAGCGGGTTACGCCCCGCATTTAGCGATAACCGCCCTGCGGTTTTAAAAACAGGTAACGTAATTAGCATTAATGGCTTATATCGTCATGGCTATATGTTAGGGCCCGCCTTAGTGGCTGATGCGTTATCTCAAATAGGGTGAGTAATAAATGACTATAACAATTAATGGTGAGCTGCTAACTATTAAAAGTGCAGTGCTTGTTGATGTATTACAAAATTTTGGTGCAAAGCCGCCATTCGCGGTGGCACTAAATGGCGAATTTATTCCACAAAGTTTGCACGCCAGCACCGCAATTAACGAAGGGGATAGCATTGAATTGCTATCGCCTATTCAAGGTGGGTAGCATTATGCAAGGTAACGATTGCTTAATTATTTATGGCGAGCAACTAAATAGCCGTTTATTAATAGGCTCGGCGCTTTACCCCTCTCCAGCAGTGATGGAAGAGTCTATAAAAGCCTCTGGCGCGCAAATAGTAACGGTGTCATTAAGGCGCCAGCAAAGCGCTGCCGCAGGGGATGACTTTTGGCAGCTTATAAAAAACACAGGCCTTAAAATACTGCCTAATACCGCAGGGTGCCACAGTGTAAAAGAAGCCGTAACACTTGCTAAAATGTGCCGTGAAGTATTTGCAACCGATTGGATTAAGCTTGAACTAATAGGTGATGACTACAACTTACAGCCCGACCCATTCGCATTGTTAGAAGCCACAAAAATATTAATTAATGATGGCTTTAAAGTATTGCCTTATTGCACTGATGATTTAGTTCTATGCCAGCGTTTAAACGAGCTAGGGTGTGAGGTGCTTATGCCTTGGGGCGCGCCTATTGGCACCGGTAAGGGGCTTTTAAATAGTTATAATTTAAAAACAATTCGTGAGCGCTTACCAAACACAACATTAATTGTAGATGCAGGGCTTGGTTTGCCTTCGCATGCCTGTCAAGCGCTTGAATTAGGGTATGATGCGGTATTATTAAATTCAGCGATAGCGGGGGCTGGCTGCCCAATTACGATGAGCCGTGCATTTAAAGCCGCGGTAGAGGCAGGGCGCTTTGCGTATAATGCCAAAGCAATGCCTGAAAAAGACTTAGCAGCCCCCTCAACCCCTACAATGGGTATGCCGTTTTGGCATCAGCAGTAAGGAAATAAAGAGTATGAATAATTTAGTGTGGACAATTGCAGGCTCAGACTCAGGTGGTGGCGCAGGCATTCAAGCCGATATAAAAGCAATGCAAAGCTTTGGCGTGCATGGCTGTACTGCAATTACCGCGCTTACGGCGCAAAATAGCTTAGGTGTAGAGGCCATTAACGCGGTATCTACCGATATTATTGAATCGCAATTACTCGCACTCGAAAGCGACATGAAAGCCAAAGTAATTAAAATTGGCATGCTGGCTAATGTGCAGCAAATTCAATTGATAAGCGAGCATATAGCGCATTATAAAGCTAAATGGCCTGTACCGCCTGTAATTGTTTACGACCCCGTTGCAATTGCTTCAAGTGGTGATGTATTAACAGAGGAAGATACCGTAAGTGCCATTAAAGAATGCTTAATGCCGCTGGTGGATGTAATAACGCCTAACACGCACGAAACTCAATTATTAACAGGGGTATATTTAATTGGCCCAAGCGCCGTGAAAGACGCTGCAAAAAAGTTATTAAGCTGGGGCGCAAAAGCGGTTGTTATTAAAGGCGGGCACTGGGATTACCCAACAGGTTATTGTATTGATTACTGCACACAAAACGGCGAAGAGTATTGGCTTGGTAATAAAAAAATTCAAAGCCCTCATAGCCATGGTACAGGTTGTAGCATGGCCTCGGTTATTGCCGCGTGTTTAGCAAAAGACTACCCCCTAAAAGATGCTTTTATTTTAGCTAAAGCCTATATAAATCAGGGCTTAAAGCAGTCGGTTAGATACGGCGAAGGAATAGGCCCTGTTGCACATACTGCTTTTCCTACACAGTTAGATGACTACCCGCAAGTAATAGAGCCTGGCAGCTGGCTTGGTGATGAGATTAATTTTGATGTGCCGCTGGAATTTAATATGGCGGCTGATTTTGCACCTTGTGAGAGCAAAAAGCTGGGCTTGTATGCTGTGGTCGATAGCCTAGATTGGCTAGATAAATGTTTGCAGCAAGGTATTACTACGGCGCAGCTTCGCGTTAAAAATAAAACCAACCTTGAGCTTGAAGAGTTAATTAAGCAGGCCGTAGAGCTGGGTAAAAAGTACCACGCTCACGTATTTATAAACGACTACTGGCAGTTGGCAATAAAGCACGGTGCCTACGGCGTACACTTAGGCCAAGAAGATTTAGAAACCGCTAATTTAGCCGCGATTAAAGAAGCAGGTTTAAGGCTTGGGCTTTCTACCCATGGTTTTTACGAAATGTTACGTGCGCACAACTACCGACCAAGTTATATGGCATTTGGTGCTATTTACCCAACCACAACCAAAGATATGAGCGGCCAGATACAAGGTCTCGATAAACTTAAAAAGTGTGTGCCATTAATGCAAAGCTACCCAACTGTTGCCATTGGCGGCATAGATTTAACCCGCGCATGCGAGGTTGCAAGTACAGGAGTAGGCAGTGTTGCGGTTGTACGCGCGATTAGTGAAGCGAATGATTATATTGCTGCAATTAGTGCGCTAAAAAGTGCTATAAACCAGCCTAATGAATAAGCTTAGCGATAAAGAAACCCTGCGTTATAGTCGCCACTTATTATTAAAAGAAGTGGGGCTAGAAGGGCAGTTAGCACTTAAAGCAGCCACCGTTGCAGTAGTGGGAGTTGGCGGGCTAGGTAGCCCTGCACTTTTGTATTTAGCTGCGGCAGGTATTGGTAAACTTATTTTAATAGATGATGATGCGGTTGAGCTTTCTAACTTGCAGCGCCAAGTGCTTTATAAAATTAATCACTTAGGGCAAAACAAGGTCACCGCTGCTGGCAAAGTATTAACAAGCCTTAATAATCAAATAGAAATAGTGACGCATTGTAAAAAGCTCGATGATAACAACGCAGGGGAGCTTTTAAAAAATGCCGACATAGTACTTGATTGCTCTGATAATTTTGCCACACGTTACAGTGTTAACCGTTATTGCTTTACTCATAAGTTGCCTTTAATTGCAGGTGCCGCGATTGCAAGTAGTGGGCAACTTATGGGCTTTGATTTTAGGCAAAACAATAGCCCATGTTATGGCTGTGTTTTTGCAAAAAGTGACGCCGCTCCCGCTGTAAATTGTAGTAATGCAGGTGTAATAAGCCCACTGTTAGGAATTATAGGCTCTATGCAGGCACAGCTTACGCTTAATATGCTATTAGGGCATGTTGAAGGTAGTGTGTTTATCAGCTTTGATGCGCTGAGCTTAAAGCAACAGCAATTTAAAATGATTAAAGATATAAACTGCAAAGAGTGCGGTGAATAAAGTATGCGGTAATTCGCGGGGCTAAACTCGGGGTTAAGCCATCAGAAGCTGCGCTTCTAACGTAAGCAAGCTCTATGTCTACAGCTAAAATTAGCATCGTAGTTTAATTAATCTATAGGCGCCTTGCTTGCTGGCGCGTTGATATAAAATCTATTTGCGCTTTTTATTTTTGGCGTGAGCAAGCTTCACGCCTACCAATAAAAAAGCACCGCAATTGTCACAAATGCGGTGCTTAATAATGTATGTTTGATTACTGAGTATACAGCTTACAGCTTGGCAAACACGTCTTGTAGTGGTGGCACTACTTGCTTTTTACGGCTTAATACGCCATCTAGCCATACTTTATCTTCGCTCGGCTTTTCACCGTAAGCTTGCTCTACAAGGTTTGCATCATCTGAAGCAATCAGCATTTGTGAGCCTTCTTTCATGATGTCGGTAAGCAGTAAAAATACTGAGTGGCGGTTGCCTTCAATTTTTAGCTTAGCAATATCGGCTTCTAAGTCTGCTTTAATTTCGTCAAACACTGCAAGGTCAATAACCTCTAGCTGGCCAATGCCCACTAGGTGACCGTTCATGTTGAAGTCTTTAAAGTCACGCATTACTAAGTCACGCACAGGGGTGTCTTCAACAGCTGACTTAACACGGAACATGTCCATGCCTAGTTCTTTAAAGTCTTCGATGCCGGCAATTTCTGCTAGTGCTTCTACACATTTAATATCAGCCGTTGTACAGGTCGGCGATTTAAAAATAACGGTATCGCTTAAAATTGCACATAGCATGATGCCAGCAATATCTTTAGGGATTTCTACGTTGTAGAAGTCATACATCATTTTAATAATGGTGTTTGAACAGCCTACCGGACGGATCCAACACTCAAGCGGTGTAGATGACGTTAAATCGCCTAGTTTATGGTGATCGACTACGCCAACAACACGTGCTTGGTCGATATCATCTGGTGCTTGTGTTTTTTCTGTGTGGTCAACAATATATACATCTTCGCCAGCGTAGCTTAATTTAAGCTCAGGTGCTTCGAAGCCAAATTTATCTAGGATAAATTGAGTTTCTGGTGACACTTCACCAAGGCGTGTTGGAATTGCTGGCTCATCGATTTGGTTTTTTAAATAAGCAAGTGCAATTGCACCACAAATTGAATCTGAATCTGGGATTTTATGGCCCACTACATACATAGACATTGACGGAACTCCTTTAAATTTGCCGATATTCTACCAAAGTCTGTGGCCTTTAACATATAGACAGTGCAATTAAGTTTTAGTTACACTTTAAAATCTTGAATTTACTGGGTGTATAAATATGCGACTGGGCCGCAAAGGTTGGAACAACGTCATTATTTTTTCGATGTTGATTATGATCTTCTTTTTAAATGGCTGGCATAAACAGTTTTTAGGGGGTGAAGACGAGCCTACATTACAACCGATACTGCCATTACAAAGTTTTGTGTTAACACTGAGCTTTGTTGATCAGAAAATTGAACGTATTGGTACAAGTTGGCGTACAACCGCATTAAAAGAAAATACGCCCGTGAGGTGGGATGCATCACAGCAGCAATTAGCTGAGCTAATTAACCATTGGCAAACGGCTGCGTTGATGCAGGTAAATGAGTCTGTTGTATTTAATCCAAACTCACCATTGTATGTGGCCACCTTTGAGTTGGCTGGTGAGCGCTTACCTTGGGTTTATTTACTGTACAAAGGTAACGGTAAGTATTATTTGTTGGAAAAAAATAGCCAGCGCGTGATGGGGCTTGATTTAGCGACTGCAAAGCAGTTATTTCCAAGTGTTGATTTTTCAAAAAGTGAGTTGCATTAATGCCTGAATTACCAGAGGTAGAAGTAAGTAGACTGGGGATCACCCCGCATGTAGAAAACCAGGTAGTGACGAAGGTAAATATTTATAATGCCAGCATGCGATGGCCTGTGCCTGATGATGTTTATCAGTTAGAAGGGTTGAGGGTAGAGCGAATTGAGCGCCGTGCAAAGTATTTATTACTGCACTGCGAATTAGGGAGTGCTATTTTACATTTGGGAATGTCGGGTAATTTGCGCGTTGTGGATAAACGCGAGCCGCTTAAAAAGCATGATCATGTTGAGTTTGTTCTTAGTAATGACAAGGCGCTGCGATTAAACGACCCTCGCCGCTTTGGTTGCTGTTTATGGCAAGCACCGGGGGATGTTCATAAGTTACTTTCAAAACTTGGCCCTGAGCCGCTTACGGATGATTTTTTTGCAAAGCGTGTATACGAGCAGTCGCGAAATAAAAAAGTCCCCGTGAAGCAATTTATCATGGATAACGCGGTGGTAGTGGGCGTAGGTAATATTTATGCCAATGAGTCGTTATTTAAGGCAGGAATACACCCAAAACGCGAAGCAGGAAAAGTATCGCTAAAGCGATATCAAACCCTGATCCCTATTATTAAAGACACTCTAGCAGCGGCAATAACACAAGGCGGTACAACCCTTAAAGACTTTGCCCAAAGTGATGGCAAACCAGGTTATTTTGCACAGCAGTTGTTAGTGTACGGGCGAAAAGGAGAGGCGTGCGTAACGTGTAAAACGCCACTTGAAGAAATTAGACTAGGGCAGCGCAGTACGGTGTTTTGTAAGCACTGCCAAAAATAGCCGTGTTATAGCTCAAACGGTGCCACACCGACGGCTTTCATCTTATAGCCCACTTGGGCTATTTCACCAGACCAGGTTTCGGTAATGATAACGCCGGTAACAACAATCGCATCATACAGGCTCTCTATGGGGACGCCGCCTTTTACTGTTACATGAACGATTTGATTTGGCGGCGGGGGCGGTACGTGAATACACGCGCCAAAGTATGGCACAAGCAAAAACTCAGTAATGACTTCACTGTCGCCCTCAAGTGGGACAACAAACCCCGGTAAGCTCACTGATTGGCCATTTAATGCTTCAACCACAGGAGCATCTAGCTCTGGTTGCACCCAGTTTTGTTCACTGCCTTCGTGGTTAGCCTGTGCTTGGGTATCTATTTGTACATGCCCTTGCGGGATTAAGTCTTCCCAAAAAATTTCTTTCGGCGGGTTTGCACTACTGACAAAGCTAATAAGTAGGCAGCTTACTAGCGTGCAGTAATAAAGCGCGGATTTAAAAAGTATCATGAAATTCCTAAAGTTAAGTTTTTATACTCATACCATCGCTAAGCGAATAAAAGTAAGCGCGGGTAGCTGGTATTAAGCCAATTATAAACCCAGCGGCCATAATAACGCCTATTAAAGTGAGTTCATAGTAAGAGAGCATGGCAATATTAACGCTTATGCCTGCATGGCTTTGCAAATAACTGCTACTGATAAGCATAACGCCATAATACAAACCACAGCCAACCAAGCAGCCTAATAATGTTGTAAATAAAGACTCCATGCTTATTAGTGTAAATAGCTGCCATGGCCGTGCGCCGACTGAGCGCAATATAGCAAGTTCTCTTCGGCGTTGATTTAAATTGGCCAGTAGCGTGGTCAACATACCCAATAAACTGACTAATATAACAACGCCTGAAAACAGTAAGAGTACTTTTTCGACAATGGCGAGCATTTGCCACAGCTCTTTTAGGGTCACTGTGGGCATAATGGCCAGAAGTGGCTCTTTTTTGTATTGGTTGATATTACGCCTAATTTGCAATGTGTATAAAGGCGAGTCGAATCCCATTAAAAACGCAGTAATTTGACTTGGCTCACCGATTAGGTTGTTATGCTCATCGTGCTCATCGTGC
>NZ_PNDP01000149.1:0-257 GCF_005886415.1 Pseudoalteromonas sp. S327
TGACAATACTGATTCTGGAATTGGCCGTAGCTTTTCTCTATTTCGGCTTGGGTTATACCTAAAAAACGCTTAACCGAATTAAGGGTATTGGCGGGGGCTTGTGTGGCAGCTTCTGCAGCATCGGGGCCTACCGTGATGCCGCCAGCGTGGGAACGCACAACCGATGGCAACATCGCGCCACCAAGGGCATCTGTTAATGTGCGGGCGACGCCACTTTGTACCGTTGCAACCAATGAATAAGTGGTACCTAGGTCAAT
>NZ_PNDP01000150.1:0-221 GCF_005886415.1 Pseudoalteromonas sp. S327
TCACTTTTATTTGCGGCTCATAACAGGCGGCATGAATGGGCAGCTTCCCCATAGCTTGCATAAAAAACTGCGCATTTAGCTTATTAACTAAGGTTATTTTTTCATTGTTATGGGCTATTTCAGGCCAATAAACTTTTAAGGCGGATCCTACATTAAACTGCAAAACAGAGCGGGCTATCACATGAAGCGACTGGTTCATAAACACTTATTCGCCTTCGCTT
>NZ_PNDP01000151.1:0-260 GCF_005886415.1 Pseudoalteromonas sp. S327
TAAATATGCACATTAACCGCTAAAATAGTCTTTTTAAGCTATTTATTTTGTTTTTTTGGCAATATTATTTGTTCAGCGAGACTTCAACGTTTGCTCGGAAAGGGAGGAGTTATTTGATATAGCAAATCATTAGAGGGTCTTAAATTGAGGCAGTTTAGCTGTATTAAATTAGTTATCATTAAAGTAAGCAGGAATTAATATTTTACATGCCAAGTAATGAAAGAAATACGAGTTTACTATAAACATTAGGAAGCCACCAC
>NZ_PNDP01000152.1:0-263 GCF_005886415.1 Pseudoalteromonas sp. S327
AACTCGCTATATAATTACCCAGAGCTAGGTATTGCAACGGTAAAAGAAATGGTATTACCGGCGAATGTGCCGGTGGACTACAAAATCACTTCAGAAAGCACAATGAACTCGTTTTTTATTCCTCAGCTAGGAAGTCAAATTTATTCTATGGCAGCCATGGAAACCAAGCTTCATTTAATCGCAAATCAGCCGGTCACATTTAAAGGCTTTTCAGCTAATTACAGTGGCGCAGCTTTTCCCGGAATCAATTTCAATGCCAGTGC
>NZ_PNDP01000153.1:0-250 GCF_005886415.1 Pseudoalteromonas sp. S327
GGCCTGAAGCCGTCATCGGAAATTTAAATGCTAAAATATCATTTGCGCTAAATTGCGCTATAGCAAAAATATCAACTAATGTCATAAACAAAAGTAGCGTAAATACACCTGCAAAAATACAGCCTATTAAATGCTTTTAAAGCGAAAAATGCCCTGCCCCAGGAAACACAATGGCAGTAAGTAAAACGGATATGAGCTCAATATAAAAGATAAACGTCACTAAAATAATTGAGAGTAAACGACATCACTA
>NZ_PNDP01000154.1:0-227 GCF_005886415.1 Pseudoalteromonas sp. S327
CTTTAAATTGCTCAAGCACTCTGGTTTTTATTCCGGGACAATAATCTGCCTAGGAAAAAAAAGGGCTGGAGGCAACTAAAATTACTTATGCTACTTTATCAGGACAATATTTAGCAATATAAAGTGCGAACAAACCTCCTAGCGACCAGCCCATTAAAAAATAGCAAGTGCTAATTTGCTCGCTTAAGATTTCAGCTGCATCGTGTAAATTATAAGGGCATGTGCAT
>NZ_PNDP01000155.1:0-311 GCF_005886415.1 Pseudoalteromonas sp. S327
TTGTAATATCTGGTAATACTTTATGGCAAAGTATTATCCAATACAACATAAAATTATGTAAATAGTGTATATGCCATTCTGTAAATACTAAAAACAATCTTCTGGGCGAATACCATGGCGGTTTATTTCCCATAAATTAAAATTTTGTACAATTGCCCTCAACGTACCTGTAATGTAAGAGGCACCAAATACAACCACCATTATTATCCACGGCCATGCATTCCAGGTTTTTCGATAAATATAACGAAGTGTGTCAGTCATTAACCAGACCGCATAGGCATATAATAATATAACGAACACGTTAATATCCC
>NZ_PNDP01000156.1:0-273 GCF_005886415.1 Pseudoalteromonas sp. S327
GCAATTTACGGTAAATCAAGCGCAACTTCTTTTTCGCTTTCAATAACCTGTCGTTTAAAAGCGTCACTCTGCTAATTACTTCAAGACAAATAAAACACTAAACAGGTAATAATAACAAAAGAGAAGACAAAAAAAACATTTTTATACTTATCCAGTTTTAACGCTCTCATCTTTAGCTGTTACCTGCTCTGAACTGCATTCCCAATACGATTGCGACTCTTTGAAATAACTCAGTGTCTGCTACTTTGACATATCAAAAATAAGACGCGGTAC
>NZ_PNDP01000157.1:0-242 GCF_005886415.1 Pseudoalteromonas sp. S327
GCATTTATTATTGAACCGCGAGAAAAAGATATTATTAGTGCAGATAACGAGCATGTTATTCAATTATCTGATTGGACTGATGATGACCCATTGGCGCTGTTCCGCATATTAAAAATACAGAGTGATGTATTTAACTTCAATCAGCCCACTGTTCCAGAATTTGTTGAAGACGTTTCAAATAGCGGTGATTCGAATGCTTTGCAACGCCGCATAATGTGGAATCAAATGAGAATCAATCCTAC